>JAJUFW010000327.1 GCA_029263555.1 Alphaproteobacteria bacterium | reverse complement strand
GGATCGACGAAGGACTTGAACCCCGAGAGGCGAAGCTTCGTGAACTTCAAGTCGGAACCTGGGCGTCTGGCCGGATCAGCCGGCGTCCTCTATCGCCCGGGCGAACTCCTCGATCGGGCGGGCGCCGACGATGACCTCCTCGCCGATGACGAAGGTGGGGGTGGAGTTCACGCCGTATTGCTGCTGGCCGGTCTGGGCGACGCCGATGATCCGGTTGGCCATGGCCTCGTCGGCCATGCAGGCGTCGATCGTCTCCTGGTTGAGCCCGGCCATGCGGCCGATCTGGCCCAGCGCCGCGACGGGATCGGACGCCGAGGCCCATTGCCGCTGCTGCTGGAAGATCACGCCCGCCATGTTGAAGTACTGCTCCTCGGCGACGCAGCGCAGCAGAAGCCCGGCGCGCAGATCGACCTGGTTCAACGGGAACTGCCGGAAGACCAGCTTCGCCCGGCCCGTGTCGATGAAGCGGGATTTCAGCTCCGGCAGGGTGTCCGTGTGGAAGGAAGCGCAATGGGGGCAGGTGAAGGACGCGTATTCGAAGATCGTCACCGGCGCGTCGGGATCGCCCAGCACCCGGTCGAACTCCGTGACCCCGGAGCTGCCTTCCTGGGCCTGCGCACCGGCGCCGCGGCCGAAGGGAACGATGCCCGGTCCAAGAAGGACGACGCCGGCGGCTGCCCCAATCAGTAGCGTCCTACGAAGCACGATGGTCTCCTATCCACAAGATGTTGATGAGTATACGCGGCGGCCGGAGGACCCGGCAAGCTGCGCCGGAAGGATCGGTTGCGGCCCGGTCACGACCGGTTCGCCTTCCGGTAGATCGATCGGCCGAGCTGGGCTAGGCGCGCCCTCAGCTCCGGATCGTCGATGGCCGCCAGCGCCTGGTCCAGGTCGCTCTCCTCCGTCGGTGAAAGCGGGCGGGGCGGCCGGCGGGGGCTTCGCTTGGGCGGCGCCTGGACCAGCTTGATGCGGTGGAGCGCGCGGTATCCGAAATAGCCGTTGACGCGGTCCAGGATCCGGGGCGTGTCGTGCTGGATCTCCAGGGCATCGGCCGGATCGGCCCGCAGCGTCAGGGTGCCGCCGTCGCGACGTCCCTTCGGAAAGGACAGGCCGTACGGAAGCGCGCGCCCGGCGGGACCATCGCCCGCAATCGCCGGCCAGTCGGCGATCAGCGCGCCGAGGGCGGCATGGCGCTTGCCCAGCGCCTGTCGGGCGATCGGCTGGACGATGGCGGCAAGGGCGCGCGGTCCGCTCACGGGACGGCTCCCCGCCGTGCGGTTGATGCGGGATCCGGCGGCACCGGTGGTGCGCCGGCCGGCCTTGTGGTAGACGGGCGGTCTGCGCCCGAACGCCCGAACATGCCCGACAGCATCCAGCTTCCCTTCGATCCTTCCGACCTGCAGCGCCGCCTGATCGGCTGGTACGACCGGCACCGTCGCGTCCTGCCCTGGCGCGCGCCGCCCGGCCGCCGGGCAGATCCCTATCACGTCTGGCTGAGCGAGGTCATGCTCCAGCAGACGACGGTGCCGACGGTCGGCGCCTATTTCCGCGCCTTCCTGGAGCGGTGGCCGACCGTCGAGGACTTGGCCGCCGCGGATCTCGACGACGTGCTGCGCGCCTGGGCCGGACTTGGCTACTATGCGCGTGCGCGAAATCTGCACAAGTGCGCGCGTGTGGTCGCGGAACGTTACCATGGCCGTTTCCCGGAAGATGAGCAGGAATTGCGGCGGCTTCCGGGCGTGGGCGACTACACCGCCGCCGCGATCGCCGCGATCGCCTTCGACATTCCGGCGGCGGTCATGGACGGGAACGTCGAACGGGTGGTGGCGCGCGTCGCCGCGATCCGGGAGCCCCTTCCGGCCGCGAAGCCGAAGCTCCGGGCCGTCGCCGCCGCGCTGACCCCGGCCGACCGGCCGGGGGACCATGCCCAGGCGATGATGGATCTGGGGGCGACGATCTGCACGCCGCGCCGTCCGAAATGCATCCTCTGCCCCTGGAACGCGGAATGCGAGGCTCGCCGGGCGGGCATTGAGGAAACCCTGCCGGCCAAGCTGGCGAAGCCGGAACGGCCGACCCGAAGGGCCATCGCCTTCTGGCTGGTCAACGGCAAGGGGGCGGTGCTGTTGCGCCGGCGGCCGGAGAAGGGGCTGCTGGGCGGCATGATGGAGGTCCCGTCGAGTCCCTGGACGGCGGCCGAGATGCCGGAGCTCGCGACCGTTCTGGACCATGCCCCGACCCGCACCGGCTGGCGCGTCCTGCCGGGCGTCGTGCGGCATACCTTCACCCATTTCCATCTGGAGCTGGCGGTCGCGGTGGGGCGCGTCGGCTACGAGCCGCCGCTGAACGGCCGCTGGGTGGCGGTGGACGCGCTGGCGGACGAGGCCCTGCCGACGGTCATGGCGAAGGTCGCGCGCCACGTGTTCGCCCATGCCGGGGCGGGGCGGGCCGCTTCCTGACGCGGGAAGCGGCGAGGCTGGGCATCAGGTCCGGACGCGCTCGATCTCGACGCCGGCGCTGGCCGCTTCGGGGAACACGTCCAGCTTTTCGACCCGGACCCGGACCGACAGGACCCGGCGGTCGGCAAGGCACTTGTCGGCCAGCCTTTCGGCCAGGGTCTCGACCAGCTTGATATGCCCGCCCGAGACGGCCTCGCGGGCGGCGCGGACCAGCGGTTCGTAGGAGACGACGCGATCCAGGTGGTCGTCCACCCTGCCTTGCTCCTCCACGGCCAGGTCCAGGTTGATCCGGACCCGCTGGGGGGCATGCTGCTCGTGCTCGTAGACGCCGATCGACGCCTTCAGGACGAGGTCGCGCACGAAAAGGTGCCGGATTCCCGGGGCGGCAATCGAGGGTGTGGCCGGGGGGCGGGTGGAGAGTACCGTCATCGGGTCAGCCCTAGCACGGGGTCGCGCGGGCATACAAGCCGCGCAGCGACGTTCATCTGCCTGTTACCGCCGGACCGGTCAGGCGCCGGCGCGCTGCTCCAGTTCGGCCCGAACCCGGTCCCGCAGCACGTCGATCGGCACCAGCTGGCCGGCTTCCGTCCGGAAATGCCAGAAGGTCCATCCGTTGCAGGAGGTTGCGCCCTGGACGGCGGCGCCGACCTGATGGATCGAGCCGCGATGGTCGCCATAGGCGGTCGTGCTGATCAGCATGCCGTCGGCGCGGATCCTGGCCGAATGCTTCAGCCGTTCGTCGACCAGCGTGTCGCCTGCGCGGAGATAGCCGCGGTCGAGCACCCAGCCGAACGGAATGCGCATGGCCTGCCGCTTCGCGGGCGTCTCCAATAGGCGCGGTTCGACCGGCCCGGAGATCCCGGCGATCCGCTCCCGGGCGAAGGCGGCGTAGGTCTCCTCCCGCTCCAGGCCGATGAAGTGACGGCCGAGCTTCTTCGCGACGGCGCCCGTGGTGCCGGTGCCGAAGAAGGGATCGAGGACGATGTCGCCGGGACGGGTGGAGGCCAGCAGCACGCGATACAGCAGCGCCTCCGGCTTCTGGGTCGGGTGCGCTTTCCGGCCGTTCTTGTCCTTCAGCCGTTCCGGCCCGCCGCAGACCGGGATCAGCCAATCGCTGCGCATCTGAAGCCCCTCGTTGAGGTTCTTCATCGCCTCGTAGTTGAAGGTGTATTTCGCGTCCGGGGACCGCGCCGCCCAGATCATCGTCTCGTGGGCGTTCGTGAACCGCGTGCCGCGGAAATTCGGCATCGGGTTGGTCTTGATCCAGATGACGTCGTTCAGGATCCAGAAGCCCAGGTCCTGGAGGATCGACCCGACCCGGAAGATGTTGTGATAGCTGCCGATCACCCACAGGGTGCCGTCGGGCTTGAGGGCGCGCCGCGCGGCCTCCAGCCAGTCGCGGGTAAAGCGGTCATAGGCGCCCAGGCTTTCGAAACGGTCCCAGGCCTCGACCACGCCGTCGACGCGGCTGTTGTTCGGGCGCGTCAACTCGCCGCCCAGCTGAAGGTTATAGGGCGGGTCGGCGAAGACGCAGTCGATCGACCCTTCCGGCAGGGACCGCATGATCTCGATGCAGTCGCCGACCAGGATCTGGTCGACCGGCGGGGGTTTCTGAGTTCGGGTGGGAAGGCGGACGATCTGGCTCACGGCGGCCAAAATGGCGGGTGCCCGAGTCGCCGTCAATGGGATTGTCGCGATTCTGTGCGCAGAGTCAGAGGCTTAAGGCCAGTTGTTCAGCCACCGGCGCAAAGCTCTTCC
>JAJUFW010000600.1 GCA_029263555.1 Alphaproteobacteria bacterium | reverse complement strand
GCGTGCCCCAGGACAGCGCCCGGGCCTTCCAGCTGTTCCTGCGGGCGGCCGAAGCCGGCCACCCGGACGCGCAGAACGCGGTCGGCCTTGCCTACATGTCGGGCCGCGGGGTCGAGCCGGATCCCGGCCAGGCTGCGACCTGGTTCCAGGCCGCGAGCGGCAACGGCAATCCGCGCGGCGCCTACCACCTGGGCCGGCTGTTCGAGCGGGGGCTGGACGGGGCGCCCGATCCGGCGGCGGCGGCCGGCTGGTACCGCGTCGCTGCCGAAGCAGGCGACGCGCAGGCGCAGGCGGCGCTCGACCGGATCACGGCCACGGGCACGGTGCCGATCGCCCCGCCTTCCGTCGGATCGCCCCCTGCCGCTCCTGACTCGACCCCCGAACCGGTAGCGCCGACGGGGCCGGTAACGGCCGACATGATCCGCGAGGCGCAGGAGCTGCTGAACCGCCTGGGCTACCAGGCGGGTCCGGCCGACGGGCTAATGGGCGCCCGCACGCGGGCCGCTCTCGAACAGTTCCAGCGGGACCGCAGCCTACCGGTCACGGGCGAAGCTTCCGGCCGGACGCTTTCGGCCCTGAGGGAGGCCGCGGCGGCGCGCTGAGGGCCCCGCGCCGGAGCCTCAGTAGGTGCCCAGCTTCCAGGGCTTGCTCTGCGGGAAGTTGTGGGCGAGGAAACGGTAGGTCTCGCGGATCAGGTCCTCCGCTGCCTCGCTTCTCTTCGGCCGGAAGCCCTGCCAGGACGCGATGATGTCGTCCCACAGCATCAGGCGCGTGTGGAGGTCGTCGCGGGTGTCGCGGATGAACGCGACCTGCGACTGGTAGTTCTTGAGCAGCGCCAGGACCTCGCCCGTCTGGGCGTCGAGATGGGCGAAGGTATCGTCGAAGGCCTGGAGCGGCGGCCTGATGAGCTGGCGCATCCGCTCCAGGCTCTCCAGCACGGGCTTGTCCGACCGGAAGGCGCGGATCAAAGCCTCGATGCCGCGCGCGATGTCGTGGACGCGGCCGCAGCGGTCGCGCAGGGCCTCGATATAGGCAAGCTCCCGCGCAGCCTGCCCGATCATGCCCACGACCTCCTCCTTCCGATCCCGGCCCAGTCCCAGCTTCTCGGCGATTTCGGAGAAGGCAAGCTGCACCTTTTCGCGGGTCTCGGGCGCTTCGGCCAGCTTGTTCAACTCCTCGATGCTGCTGATGGCCCGTTCCTCCCCGGCCATCCAGGAAACCAGCCGGACGGTCAGCCGGTTCTGCGCGATCTTGCGGTGGATCGGCTCGACCGACCAGGAGGCACTGCCGTCCAGGATCTCCCGCGGGATGCTGTCGTTCGGCCGGATCTCCTTCACGTAGCGCAGGCTGCGCTCGATGATTCCGAGCAGCCGGCCGTCGGGGGAATCGTGCTCGATGCCGAATTCGTTTCTCAGCACCTCGAGCGTCAGCACGCCCTTGATCTCGCCGAGCGGGACATGGAAGACGACCTCCTTCGTGTCCCTAGAGTGGGCGAAATAGCTGCCCTCGACGGAAAACACCTTGTGCTGGAACTTGAAGTGGGTGCTTCGGCCGGAGCCCAGCCCCCGACTGCCGCCTTCTGCCAATCTGGTTTCGTCCGACATCTTCGCTCTCGATTCCCGGTCTCGCCCTCGACCGGAGGGACCAGCAGCGTGACGCGAGAATTTTAACGTTCGATTGACGGACGGCCGGTCACAGGAGATGCCCCGTCCGCACCCACCAGCCGGGCCGTTCGGCCGCGATGGCGGCGGCGGCGGCCCCGGCCGAATCGGCCGAACCGAACAGGCCGAAGCAGGTGGCGCCGCTGCCGGACATGCGGGCAAGGAGGCAGTCCGGGCGTTCTTCGAGCGCGGCGAGCACCGCTCCGATCTCGGGCACGAGCCGCTGCGCGGGCGGAAAGAGGTCGTTCCCTCGGGCGCGCAGGAGCGTCGCCAGGCGGGCCGGATCGGCCGCCGGCCGATCGAAGCGGGCGGGGGACGAGAAGCTTCCGGCGCAGGCCCGGAACACGTCAGGGGTGGCAAGCCCGATCCCGGGGTTCACGAGCACAAGCGGCACGCCCGAGACGTCGGGCGCGGGGTCGAGATGTTCCCCGACGCCGCCGACAAAGGCCGTCCGGCCGGCAAGGCAGACGGGCACATCCGCCCCCAGGCTTGCGGCGACGGCCGTGACCTCCGGCGCCGCCGGGTCGAGCTGCCACAGGCGGCAGAGCGCCCGCAGCACCGCGGCCGCATCGGCGGAGCCGCCGCCGATGCCCGCCGACACGGGCAGATGCTTCGCCAGGC
>JAJUFW010000095.1 GCA_029263555.1 Alphaproteobacteria bacterium | reverse complement strand
GGCATGCGCCGACGCCCGTGCCACGGCGCTTCTGGCGCGACGACGCGCACCCCCTCCCGCAACAGGGTTTCGACCTCGCGGAGCGGGCTGCGGATGTGATCGGCCTCGATGCAGATGCCGTGCAGATAGATGACGGTCGGGGGATCGGCGACGCCCGCCGGTTCGAACACGCGGGCCCAGCACGGGCTGCCGATGTCCGGATAGGGCGAGGGAAAGCGCAGCCAGTATTCCTGGCCCGAATCGCTGGCAAGCCGGCGACTCTCCTCCACCGCCGGCAGGCTTTCCGGAAGCAGATAGGCCCGTCCCGGATCGGTGAGCCGGGCGCCATGCCGCGCCTCGACCTCCGCGGGGCTGGGAATCGCCCAGCGGCAGGCCGGAATCCGGCGGGCACGGGCGAAGACGGCGAAGCGCAAGGCCGTGACGGTCAGGGCATGGGCGGCGTCGAGCCGCTCCTCCTCCGCCGCGATCGCGTCCCGCGCATCGGCCAGGGGGGCGCCGAACAGCAGCCGCTCCCATTCCCGGTCTGCAGCGACCGCCCTGGCCTTCGCCCGTTCGACTTCGGCCAGCGTCCCGGCGAGACGGTTCGCCCGGCCGAGCTCGGCCGGATCGATCCCAAGGGACCGGCAGAACCGCTCGACATCGCCGCCGGCCTCCTGGGCGGCCGCCCAGCTTCGCCACATCGGGAAAACCCAGTCGCGCAGCAGCCGCAGCGTCACATCGTCGAACCAGGGCCGGGCGATCAGGGACCCGAGCGGGCTGCGCATCAGCCGCCCGATGCTGGGCCGGGACTTGAGCCGGGGCGCGGCGGACAGCCGGGATCGGGCGGCGAGTTCGATGATCCGCCGGGTCTCGTCCCAGGCCACCAGTTCCTCGACCTCCTCCAACCCGGCCCAACGGACATCCGTCACGTCGTCGGAAGGCCGGGGCTCGCCGGCACGCCACTCGGCCGCGACCTCGATCAGCGTGTAATGGAAGCGGACGCGGCCCTCCTCGTCCCGGGTGATGCCATCGACCGCCGTCAGGATCTGGAGCGGTTCGATGGTGACGCCCGTTTCTTCCCGCACCTCGCGGACGGCCGCCTCGAACAGGGTCTCCCCGACTTCCTGTCCGCCGCCGGGCAGTCCCCATTCGCCGAGCCTGGGCGGGCGGCCGCGCCGGACCAGGAGCACCCGGTCGCCCCGCCACACCACCACGCCGACGCCGACGCGCACGGCATCCGGGTATTCCCGGCGCGGCGCTGTCCCGTGCCCGGTCTCGCCCGGGTCGGCTGGGGCCGGACGGGGCGGTGAAGCGGCCACGGGATCAGTACATATGCTGGCCGCCATTGATCGATATAGTCGACCCCGTGATGAAATCCGCCTCATCGGCGACGAGGAACAGCACGCCGCGCGCGATGTCCTCCGCCCGGCCCAGACGCTTGACCGGGATCCGGGCGATGATCTTCTCCAGCACCTCTGCCGGAACCGCCCGCACCATGTCGGTATCGACGTAGCCGGGTGCGATCGCGTTGACCGAGATGCCGCGCGCCGCCCCCTCCAGCGCCAGCGCCTTGGTGAAGCCGTGGATGCCCGATTTCGCGGCCGCGTAGTTGACTTGGCCGTACTGGCCCGCCTGCCCGTTGATCGAGCCGATATTGACGATCCGTCCGAAGCCGCGGTCGCGCATTCCGTCGATCACCGACCGGCACATGTTGAAGCAGGACCCGAGATTGGTGTCGATCACCGCCTTCCAGTCGTCGACACCCATCCGGTGCATGGTGGCGTCGCGGGTGATACCGGCATTGTTGACCAGGACATCGATCGGCCCCAGGTCGGCCTCGACCCGCTTCACGCCTTCGCGGCAGGCCTCGAAATCGCTCACATCCCACCGATAGGTGGGGATGCCGGTACGCGCCGAGAATTCCTGCGCCCGCTGTTCGTTCCCGGCATAGATTGCCGCTACGGTGTAGCCTGCGTTCTTCAGGGCGGTGCTGATCGCCTCGCCGATGCCGCGAGTCCCGCCGGTCACAAGTGCCACGCGCCCCATCGTCTGACCTCCTGCATTTCCGGCCGCCGAGGCGGCGGCCCGCCTGCCGGCCCGCCTGTCGCTCCCCGCTCAGCCGCGCTCGATGCACATGGCAATTCCCATGCCACCGCCGATGCACAAGGTGGCAAGGCCCTTGCGGGCGTCGCGCTTCTGCATTTCGTGAAGCAGGGTGACCAGGACGCGGGTGCCCGAAGCGCCGATCGGATGCCCGATCGCGATCGCGCCGCCGTTCACGTTCACCTTGTCCGGGTCCCAGCCCAGCTCGCGGTTGACGGCGCAGGCCTGGGCGGCGAAAGCCTCGTTGGCTTCGATCAGGTCCAGGTCGCCGACCGACCAGCCCGCCTTTTCCAGGGCTTTGCGTGACGCCGGAATGGGCCCGGAGCCCATGACCGCCGGGTCGACGCCGGCGACTGCCCAGGAGGCGATGCGGGCAAGCGGCCGCAGGTTGCGCCGGGCCGCGGCGTCGGCGTCCATGAGCACGACCGCGGCCGCGCCGTCGTTGATGCCCGAAGCGTTCCCGGCCGTGACGGTGCCGTTCGGATCGAAGGCCGGCCGCAGCTTGGCGAGCCCTTCCAGCGTCGTCTCCGGCTTCAGGTATTCGTCGGTGTCCACCACCGTCTCGCCCTTCCGGGTCTTGACCGTGACCGGCGCGATCTCGTCCTTGAACCGGCCGGAACGCTGCGCGGCAGCCGCCTTCTGCTGGGAGGCCAGGGCGAAGCGGTCCTGCTCTTCGCGGCCGATCTGCCAGCGTTCGGCCACGTTCTCGGCGGTGACGCCCATGTGGTAGCCGTGGAAGGCATCCCACAGCCCGTCCTTGATCATGGTGTCGACCATTTTCAGGTCGCCCATCTTCGTGCCCTGGCGCAGATGGGCGCAGTGCGGCGAAAGGCTCATGCTCTCCTGGCCGCCAGCGACGACGATGCCGCTGTCGCCGAGCCGGATCGCCTGCGCCCCCAGGGCCACGGTGCGCAGCCCCGATCCGCAGACCTGGTTCACGACATAGGCCGTTCGTTCGACCGGCACGCCAGCGCCGCGGGCCGCCTGGCGCGCAGGGTTCTGGCCGGTACCGGCGGTCAGCACCTGGCCCATAACGACTTCGTCGACCTCTTCCGGGGCGATGGCGGCGCGCTCCAGCGCGGCCTTGATGGCAACGACGCCCAGCTCATGGGCTGGCACCGTGCTCAAGGAACCGTTGAATGCGGCTACCGGCGTCCGTGCCGCCCCCACAATCACCACGTCGGTCATGTGTTCCTCCGGTTCTGGTCGGGTCGGTCCGCTTGGGCGCGATCCGCAAGCCCGACGATATCGGCCGTGAGATCACCATAGGAGCGCCCGGCAAGAGGCGCAACGGGCCCATGGGCGCCGCGGCCCGCCCCTGCCGGTCAGGGCAGCCGGCCCAGCCATTCGACCAGCGGACGCCATACCGCCCGGTCGGCCCGTCCGCTGACGACCATGCCGATATGTCCAAGCGGCGGTTCCATGATGTCGGCGCCCGGCATAGCAGTGGCAAGGGCCCTGGCACTGTCCGGCGGCACGATGCGGTCGCGGTCGGGGATCAGGTGCAGGCTGGGCAGGGACAGCCGCTCGGGCCGCACCGGCTCGCCGGCGAGCTGCCACATCCCGCGGGCCGGATCGTTGCGGCCGTACCAGCCGACAAGGCATTCGGCGGCGACCGGCGCCGCCAGCGCCACGCCGTCGTTCAGCCAGTCCTCGAGCGCGACGAAGGCCTCCGCCCCCGCCGACCCTTCGGCCATGCCGGCGAAGCGCATGAACTTCTGCGGCACCTGCAGGGGATCGAGTCCGGCGAAGATCGCCTGGATCACGTCGACCGGCAATTCCCCCCACGCCGCGATCGTCGGCAGGGCGGGAAGGAAGGCCGCCGCCAGGGCCCGGGCGCGCGCAGCCTGTCCGGCATGGAAGTCCCAGGGTGTGGCCATCAGCACCAGTCCGCGCACCCGATCCGGCCGACGCTGGGCCAGGGCAACCGCGAACAGGCCGCCCATGCAGTAGCCGATTACCGGGACCGGCCCGCCGGCCATCTCCACGGCGCGCGCGAGCGCGCGCTCCAACCGTCCGGCAACATAGTCGGACAGCGTGAACTGGCGTTCCCGGGGCCCGGGATCGCCCCATTCCACCAGCAGCGGGCGAAATCCTGCGTCCGCCAGGAACCGCAGCAGGCTGCGCCCGGGCGTGAGGTCGAGCACATAGCCCCGGTTGACCAGGGAAGGGACCACCAGGAGGGGTAGGCCGCCCGCCGGCCGGTAGTCGTGAATCCGGGTGGCGTCCTCGTTCCAGACGACGGGGGCGTCGGTCGGCGGGCGGCGGTAAGGGTGACCGCGGTAACGCTCGATGCCGGTCAGGAGCAGGTCGAGCCGCCGCCGGATTTCGCGCGCGACCGCCTCCTGCAGCGGCTCAGCCGCTGCGTCGGCGAGTTCGGGGCCGAGTGCCGCGAGCGGCGCTTCCGGCCTCCAGCCGGGCCAGCCGCTCCTCGAGAGCGGCAATGCGGCGAGCGAGTTCATCCACGCGGTCGTCGCTGCCGCCAGATGCAGGCCGAGCGGCCGCGGCCCCAGGCGCCGGACCGTCACTGCCGGGCCCGCCCGAAGGCGCCGCCGGTCCCATGGGAGCCAGGAAGGGCGCCATTCGCTCGGCGAACAGCGCCATCATGCGCGCTGCCGATTCGGCGGCCTTGGGGTCGGTTGCCAGTGCGGTCCATTGATCCTGCCACAGGTCCAGGTAGCGGCGGGCGAGGTCGTCGAAGTCGGGCGGTTCTGCCATGGCGGGAGAGTACCGAAAAGCGCGACCCCGCTTCAACAGAAGCCGGCAATCCGGATCGCGGCGCGGCTGATTGCCCGGATGCCGCGTTTCGGCCAAACTTGCGTCAGGGCGCCTCGGCGCGTAGGACATGCAACCATTAACCGCGGCGGGAAAAGACGTTCCGCCAGGTTCGCGGGAAAGGCACCGCTCGCAATGACCCAGAACGAGTCCGGCGAAACCGCCCCGATCACGATCAAGAAATACGCCAATCGCCGCCTCTACAACACGGCGACCAGCAGCTACGTGACACTGGATCATCTCTGCCAGATGGTGAAGGAGGGGACGGAGTTCGTCGTCTACGACGCCAAGACCGGCGAGGACATCACCCGGTCGGTCCTGACCCAGATCATCGTGGAAGAGGAGGCCAAGGGGCAGAACATGCTGCCGATCGGCTTCCTGCGGCAGCTCATCAGCCTTTACGGCGACAGCATGCAATGGATGGTTCCGAAATATCTGGACTATTCCATGCAGACCTTCGCCCGGAACCAGGAACAGATGCGCAACTATTTCCAGGAGGCGATGTCGGGCGTCTTCCCCTTCAACGCGTTCGAGGAGATGGGCAAGCAGAACATGGCGATGTTCGAACGGGCGCTGAAGATGTTCGCGCCCTTCGGTGGCGCCCAACAGGGCCCGCAGCCCGACGCGAAACCGGCCGGCCGCGACAGCGACAAGGCCCTGGAGGAGCTGCAGCGTCGGCTGGACGAATTGCAGAGGCAGATGGAGGCGATGAGCCGGAGCGGCAGCGGCAAGCATTGAACCGATACCGCCGGTCGCGCGAGGGACGCCTGCCCGGGAAGGGGGCGGCGCCCCGTTCTGTTGTCAGCTTCCCCGGCCGGCGGCCGCCGCCATCCGTTCCGCCCCGTCGAGGCGCATAAGCCACGGACGCTCCAGGCTCGGCCGGGCGAAATGGTGTCCCTGGAAGAAGTCGATCCCCTCTTCGACCAGCGCCGCGGCGTCCTCGGCGGTCTCGACGCATTCCGCCACCGTCTTGAAACCGAAGCTTCGGGCAAGTCCGACCACCGTCCGCACGAAGAGGCGGTTTTCCATGCTCTTGCCGATGCCCTGAACGAAGGATCCGTCGATCTTCACGACATCGACGACCAGCCCCTTCAGATGACGGAACGAGGTGAAGCCGGCACCGAAATCGTCGAGCGCGACCCGGCAGCCGAGATCACGCAGCCTGGTGACGAAGCGCGCGGTTTCCTCCAGATCCTGGATCGCCGCCGTCTCGGTGATCTCGACGATGAGCCGGGCGGCCACGTCCGGGCGCCCCGCCAGCAGCCTTTCGACCCGGCTGAGCCAGACCCCGTCGCTTGCCGTGAAGCCGGAGATGTTGAGGGCGAGCCTGACGTCGGGGTGGGTCTCCAGCTCGTCCACAACGAGTTCGAGGACGCGCCGGTCTATGATGCGCGACAGCCCCAGCCGCTCGATCACCGGGACGAACTTCCCGGCGGAAACGATCTCGCCCTCGGGCGTGCGCATGCGCAGCAGGCATTCGTGGAACGCCACGCGGCCGCTCGCCGCGTCGACGATCGGCTGATAGGCGAAGGCCAGGCGGTTCTCGCTCAGCGCCTGCTTGATCTGTTCCCCGACGGCAATGCTGCGCCGTTGGTCCTGCCGCTGCCCCTCGTCGCAGAGATAGAGACTGAAACAGTCGCGCCCCTGGCGCTTGGCGGCCTGAAGCGCCGTCTCGGCCAGGGTCATCGCCTCGTGCGCCGTTCCGATCGGGCACGGGAATGCGAGCGCGCCGACCGACACGGTGACGTGAAGCGGCCCGTCCGGCGTCTCGACCGGATGGTCGCGGAACAGCTTCAGGATGCGTTCGGCGGTCGCGCCGACATCGTTCTGCGGGCAGTGGCGGAGGATGAGCCCGTAAACGTCGCCGCCGACCCGACCGATGGCGTCCTGGGGCGTAACGACCCGCTGCAGCCTGCGGCCGACCGCTACGATGACCGCATCCGCCGTCAGGCAGCCATAGGCCTCGTTGATCGGGCACAGATTGTCGATGCCGATCGACAAATAGGCCCCGGGCCTGCCCAGCCGCCCGCTCTCCTCGATCACCTCGCCCAGGATCTGGCGCAGGCGTGTCCGGTTGCAATGGCCGGTCAGCTCATCGAAATAGGCCAGCCGTTCCAGCCCGGCATCCTGGCGTGGGCCCCGGTCCATCGGGCGGAGGACCCCGCGCAGCCGCACGGCCTTCCCGGCGGAATCGAATTCCGCGACCCCACGGTCGTGCACCCAGCGGAAGCCGCCGTCATGCCGCAGGATCCGGTATTCGCAGTCGAACGCCCGTCGGGTCCGGTAATGCTCGGCAAGGCACTCGGCCCTGCCCTGAAGATCATCCGGATCGATCCGCCGCTCGAAGCGCTCGCCCTCGCCGAATTCCGCATGGTCAGGGCCCAACAGGCCCTCGACGTCGCCGATCCATCGGATCCGGCCGGACGCCAGATCCCAATCGTAGCCGACATCCCCTGCTGCCTTCATGGCAGCAGCGACGAGACCGTGCTCATCGGTGGCGTTGATCATCGATGGTCCGACCCTGCCGCTACTTGCGATGAAACCCGCGGGGAAAACGGGCTTTGTGAAACTATTGAGCAAACCTTTAAAGAGTTCTGAACGTGTGAAAACCCTCGCGCATGCCGGCCGGACCCGACGCCGGACCATGGCCTGCCGGCCGACCGGTCCTCCACGATCGGCATAGTGGCGGATCTTCCGAGGGATCGCGGGGAACCGGGCCCGTTCCCGGACATTCTGCGCCACGGCTTCAGCGGGGCATTCGGGAAACACCGGGATGAGCCTGGGCGCGGGACGGCATTCCTCGGACGAACGGATCGTTCCGGCCGACCGGATAGACATCATTCCGCCTCCCGGTCCGGTCGCGCCGCTGTGCCTGATCCAGGAGGACGCCCAGGAGCCGTCCGATCCGTGCGGCGCGACGGATGCTTACCGCTCGGCAGGGGCCATCGGGCGGCCCGAACCGGCGAGGACGGATCTCACGATCTGAAATCGGCGAAGGTCGGGTCCGGAGATCGAAAGATCGGCTTTCCGCCCCGCCCGTCCCATGCGGTCAGTCGTCGTCGCCTTCGAACATCTGCTCCTGCAGGTAATTCTGGAGTCCGACCCGAGCGATCAGCCCGATCTGCGTCTCCAGCCAGTCGATATGTTCCTCGGTCTCCTCGAGAATCAGCCTGAGAATGTCGCGGCTGACATAGTCGTGCGCCTCCTCGCAGATGGCGATCGCTTCCTTCAGGTTGCTCTGGTTGAGCGTTTCGACGCTGAGATCCGCCTCGAACATCTCGGGGACGTCCTCGCCGATCTGGATCTTGTGAAGGTCCTGAAGATTCGGCAATCCATCCAGGAACAGGATGCGCTCGATCAGATAGTCGGCATGCTTCATCTCGCCGATAGATTCCTTATAGACATACTCGGCAAGCCTCAATATGCCCCAGTTCTTCAGCATCCTGGCATGAAGGAAATACTGGTTGATCGCGGTAAGCTCATTCGTAAGGATTCGATTGAGCTGCTTAATGACCCTCGGATCGCCTTTCATCGCGACCTCCTGCTGGCTTCAGAGAATGAAGCGGATTTTGATACATGACGTCCGCGAAATAAAGCTGATAATCTTTCTCAAACAGAGAAATTTCTGTGTCTGATTTTCATTTTCAGTCGCTCTGACGCCGTCGTTCATTTGCGACCGCGGCGACGACGGCCGCGAATTCCGGACTGGCGAACAGCTCGTGCAGCGGTAGTTCCAGCCGGCGGCGCCAGTTCGGGTGTTCAT
>JAJUFW010000122.1 GCA_029263555.1 Alphaproteobacteria bacterium | reverse complement strand
GACCGGCGGCGCATCGTTGAGGTGGCAGGCGCTGAAGTGCCCCGGCGTGAGTTCGCGCAGGGCGGGCGCTTCCGTCCGGCAGCGGGCGGACGCATGCGGACAGCGCGGATGGAAATGGCAGCCCGAAGGCGGATTGAGCGGCGAGGGAATCTCGCCCTTGATCGGATGGAACGAGCGCCGACGCTGCGTCACCGTCGGCATCTCGTCCAGAAGCGCACGGGTGTAGGGGTGGTTCGGCGCCTCGAAGAAGCGGTCCGCGTCCGCCAGCTCGACGATGCGGCCGAGATACATGATCGCCACGCGGTCCGAGATGTGCCGCACCACGCCGAGATCGTGGCTGATGAAGAGATAGGTCAGGCCCATCTCCTGCCTCAGCTCCATGAACAGGTTCAGCACCTGCGCCTGGATCGAGACGTCGAGCGCCGAGACGGATTCGTCGCAGATGAGGAAGCGCGGCTTGACCGCGAGCGCGCGGGCGATGCCGATGCGCTGGCGCTGGCCGCCCGAGAACTGATGGGGATAGCGCCGGGCGTAGGACGGATCGAGCCCGACCCGCTCCATGAGCGCGGCCACCATGTCGGCCGCCTCCGATCGCTTGACGATGCCGTGGGCGACCGGCGCTTCGCCGATCGCCTGCGCCACCGTCTTGCGCGGATTGAGCGAGGACATCGGATCCTGGAAGATCAGTTGCGTCGCCAGACGGACGGCCTTCGCCTCGCTTGCCGGAAGCTGGGCGATACTGCGCCCCTCCCAGCGGAGATCGCCCTCCGACGGCGGCAGGATCCCGGCGAGCACCCGGCCGAAGGTGGATTTGCCGCAGCCCGACTCGCCCACGAGGCCGACGACCTCCCCGGGGCGAATCGCCAGAGACACCCGGTCGACGGCATGTACCGTGCGCTCCTCGAGCCCCGCGCCGAACAGGTTGGCGATCTTCTCGGCCAGATCGAGCTTCCGCGTGAAGCGCCTGGAGACGTCGACGGCCTCGATCAGGGGCGTCTGGCCGGCATTCTTCTGCACCATCAGGCGGCGACCTCACTTTGCGGATGGAAGCAGCGCCAGGCGTGCTCGCCATCCATCGTCTCTGCCGGTTCGGCGTGGCAGGCGGCGGTCGCCGCGAAGCAGCGCAGGCGGAAGGGACAGCCGCTCGGCCGATCGACCGGCGAGGGCGCCATGCCGGGGATCGCCTGCAACGGCTGCCCGCGCTCGAGATTGGCAGGAATGGAGCGCAGCAGGCCGACGGTATAGGGATGGACCGGGTGGTCGAGAACGGCGTCGACCGGCCCGGACTCGACGATCTTGCCGGCATACATGACCGCCACCCTGTGGGCGAGGCCGGCCACCACGCCGAGATCGTGGCTGATCCAGATGAGCGACATGCCCAGGCTCTGCGACAGCTTCTGGATCTCCGACAGGATCTGCGACTGGATGGTGACGTCGAGCGCGGTCGTCGGCTCGTCGGCGATGATCAGGTCGGGCCGGTGCAGGAGGGCGATCGCGATCGCCACGCGCTGACGCATTCCGCCGGAGAACTGGTGCGGATAGGCCGACAGCCTTTCGTCCGGAGACGGAATGCCGACGAGGCCCAGCGCCTCGACGGCGCGCCGCCGCGCCTCGGCCCGGCCCACCTTCTCATGGGCCAGCACCGTTTCCACCATCTGCGTCTCGATGGAGAGCACCGGATTCAGCGTCATCATCGGGTCCTGGAAGATCATGGCGATCTTCCGTCCCCGTATGGCGCGCATCTCCTCGGGCGAACGCTGGAGCAGGTCTTCCCCATGGAAGAGGATCCGCCCGCCGACCACGCGGCCGGGCGGATCGACCAGGCCCAGGATCGAAAAGCCGGTGATCGACTTGCCCGAGCCGGACTCGCCGACGAGGCCCAGAATCTCGCCCCGCCTGACAGAGAAGGACACGCCGTCCACCGCCTTGGCGACGCCGGAAGGCGTGGGGAAGTGCGTGGACAGGTTTTCGACTTTGAGCGTGGTCATGACCGGCCCGCGAAGCGTGGGTTCAGCACCTCGCGCAGGCGGTCGCCGACGATATTGATGCTGAAGACGAGGACGAGCAGGAGCAGCCCCGGATAGACGCTGATCCAGTACTGGCCGGACAACAGCGTCTGGTAGCCGTTGGAGATCAGAAGCCCGAGCGAGGGTTCGGTGATCGGCAGGCCGATGCCGAGGAAGGAGAGCGTGGCTTCCGCGGAGATGGCGTTGGCGACCTGCAGCGTGCCGACGACGATGATCGGCGGCATGCAATTGGGCAGGAGATGGCCGAACAGGATGCGCGGCTTCGACAGGCCGAGAGAGGCGGCCGCCTCCACATATTCCTTGCCGCGCTCGACGAGGGCGGCGGCCCGCACGGCGCGGGCGAACAGCGCCCATTGCACCAGGACCAGCGCCAGGATCACCTTCCAGACCCCCTGTCCCAGGATGGCCAGCAGCATCAGCGCGATGAGGATGGTCGGCAGGCCGAGCATGAGATCGACCGTGCGCATGATCATCGCGTCGACCCGCCCTCCGAAATAGGCGGCGACCAGGCCCAGCGCCGTGCCCAGCAGCAGCGCCACCAGGCCGGAAAGCAGCCCCACGCCCAGGCTGGTGCGCAGGCCGTAGATCATGGCCGACAGCATGTCCCTGCCCTGCCCGTCGGTGCCGAGGAGATAGACCGAGCCGGACATGCTTTCCGACATGGGCGGCAGCCGCGCATCGAAGAAGTCGATCGCCGTCAGATCATAGGGATTCTGCGGTGCGAGCCACGGCCCGAAGATCGCGATGAAGACCAGGGCGACGCAGAGCACGAGCGCGACCAGCGCCTTCGGACTCGAAACGATGCCGTCGAGGGCGCGCCGCCAGAGGGTTTCCGAACGGGCTTGCGTGGCGGCGGCGGTCATTGCGCGTCCCTCAGCCGGATGCGCGGATCGAGCACCGAATAGAGGATATCCACCACGAGGTTCAGGACGATGAACATGGTGACGACGACCAGCAGATAGGAAACCACCACCGGCCGATCGAGCACCATGATCGAGTCGATCAGGAGCTTGCCGATGCCGGGCCAGGCAAAGATGGTCTCGGTGACCACCGCAAAGGCGATGAGGGAACCGAACTCCATCCCGACCACGGTGACGACCGGAATCATGATGTTCTTGAGGACGTGCACCAGCACGATCCGCCGCTCGGACAGACCCTTGGCGCGGGCGAACTTGACGAAGTCGAGCGGCATCGTCTCGCGCACGCCCGTGCGCGTCAGCCGGATCACCAGCGCCAGCTGGAAAAGCGCAAGATTGAGCGCGGGCAGGATCAGGTGGGCAATGCCGTCCCACGTCGCCAGGCTGGTGCGGACGCCGAGAACCTCGCCAACCACCCCCCGGCCGCTCGCCGGCAGCCATCCGAGCCAGACGGAGAAGATCATGATCAACATCATTCCCTGCCAGAAGTTCGGCAGGCTGAAGCCGAGGATGGAGCCGGTCATGATCGTCTCGTCGGTGACGGAGCGCGGCTTCAGCCCGGCGATCAGGCCGAGCGGGATGCCGATCACGAGCGCGATCACGAGCGCCACGAAGGCAAGCTCCAGGGTTGCGGGAAGCCTCGCGAAGATCAGGCTGATGGCCGGCTGGCTGAAGACGAAGGAGCGGCCGAAATCCCCCTGGAGCGCATTGGTGAGGAAGATCCAGTACTGCTCCGGCAGCGAGCGGTCGAGGCCGAGCGCGACGATCGCCGCCTGGCGTTCGGCCTGCGTGGCGTCCGCGGCGATGAGGATGTCGACCGGATTGCCGATCGCGTAGACGCCCAGGAAAACGATGATCGAGGTGGCGAAGAGAACGCCGATGCTCTGCAGCAGGCGGCGGATGACGAAGACGGTCACCGTCCGTAGCTCCTTTCCATTCCGCGGTTTGCCAGCTCGTGCATGACGGCCCTCACCACGCCGCCCGTGGAGAAATGCGGCGTTCCGTGTCATCTAAGGAGCTTGGCGGAAAACGCGCAATCTTATGAGGTTTGCGCATTGCCCAATGCAAAAATCGGTTAGCCGCGCAGCGGCGCCGTCATCAGGTACAAGGCCAGTCCATGACCCCGAAGCAGCTCGACGTTTTCCGTGCGATCATGTCCACCGGCTCGACCATCGGGGCTTCCGCCGTTCTGAAGATGTCGCAATCGGCGATCAGCCGGCAGCTGGCCGCGCTGGAAGCCGAGATCGGTTTTCCTCTCTTCCACCGCGATCGTGGCCGGCTTGTGGCGAGGCCCGAAGCGCATGTGCTGGCGCAGGAGGTGGGCGAGCTCGCGGACGTGCTCGCGCGGCTGAAGCGGCGGACGGAGGAGCTGGGCGCCGGCCGGTTCGGCAAGACGCTGATCAAGATGGGCTTTCCCCATTCGATGACGACCAGCATGCTGCCGAAACTGATCCGGGACTTCCTGGCCGACGCGACGGAGGTCAGCGTCGAGCTGGTCGCCGGGCCCTACGATTACATCGAGCGCGCCGTCATGGGCCGAACCGCCGATTTCGGCTTCGTCCGGCTGCCGACGGACGATCTGGGCTTCGAGGTGATCCCGCTCCTGTCCAGCGGCATGCTGTGCGCCGTGCCGGCGGATCATCCCCTGGCGGAGCAGGGGAGCGTCCGCGCCGAGGATCTGGCCGACGCGAACCTCATCCTTCTCGGCCGCCTGCGCCGGAACCGGCAGGAGATCGAGGAACGGCTGCGCCGCGCGCAGGGCGGCGTCCGCTGTCGGGTCGAAACCCATTCGGTGGAATCGAGCATCGCCCTGGTCGCCGAGGGGATCGGCGTTTCCATCGTCCCCTCCCATATCGGCAGCTTCCTCTCTTCCGATCGCGTCCGCCTGCTTCCGCTGGAGCCGGAATCGTGGGGCGACTACGGCATCATCCATCTGCGCGACGCCCCCCTTTCCCGTCCCATGCAGCGCTTCATCGAGATGTTGCGCGAAAAGCTGCTGAGGGAAGCGAAGCTGACCCGGCCTGTCGCGTGACGGCTCCCCGAACCGGGAAAAGACCGCGGCCAGGCAAGGCGACCTCCCGTCCTTTTGAGACTTCCTTCGCTGCGCCCTCCGGCATCAGGAGATTGCGCTTCCGCCATCGTCGGCGACGGCGGACCGGGCCGCCATGGGCCTGCCGACGCCCCGCGGGCGAGCTTCGCAACATTTACATCAAACAGATTGACTTATGATTCATTTGTGTCATCGTCCCCTCATTCACGGTGACGGATGGAACCCATGAACCATGTGAGGAAACCGGCATGACACCGTCGTCGCGCTATTGGAGCGCAGGCCGGACCTTCGCTTGGCTCGCCGTCCCGCCGCTGGTGTTCCTGGCCGCTTTCCTCGTCATACCGCTCGCCCGCGTGATCGTCGGCAGCTTCACCGGATCGGGACTGACGCTCGCCCATTACGAGAAGGTGTTCTCAGCGCCGGTCTACACGCATGTGTTCGTCTACACGCTGCAGGTCGCGTTCACCGTCACCGCGCTCTGCCTGGTCATCGCCTACCCGCTCGCCTTCGTGATCGCGAACATCCGCGGCACGGCCCAGAAACTGATGACGATCCTGGTCCTGGTGCCGCTGTGGAGCAGCGTGGTCATCCGCAGCTATGCCTGGATGATCCTGTTCCAGAGACGCGGAATCCTGAACGAGGCCCTGCTGTCGCTCGGCTGGATCGACGAGCCGCTGCAGATACTGCAGACCTCGGTGGCCGTGCAGGTCGCCATGGTCCACATCCTGCTGCCGTTCATGGTCCTGCCGCTCGTCACGACGATGATGGGCATCGACCATACGCTGATCCGGGCCGGCCGGGTCCTCGGCGCGGGACCCGTCCGCCTGTTCCTCCGGATCTATCTGCGCCTCTCCCTTCCGGGCGTGACCGCCGGCTGCGCCCTCGTCTTCATCACCGCGCTCGGCTTCTACATCACCCCGGCCCTGCTCGGCGGGACGCAGAACACGATGACGGCCGTCGTGATCGAGGAAGCCGTCTCGGTCTTCTTCGACTGGCCGCTCGCCTCGGCGCTCTCGACCGTCTTGCTGGTCATAACGATGGGGATCTATCTGCTGTATGCCCGCTTTACGCGCGGCGATCTCGGGATGGTCGGCAAATGAGGCCCGATACGCATCCCGGAAGCCTGATGGCCCGCATCGGCAACAGCGCCCTCCTCGTCTATGCGGTGCTCGTTCTCGCCTTCCTCATGCTGCCCCTGGCGATCATCGTTCCGATGTCGTTCAGCGACCAGCCGTACCTCACCTTCCCGCCTTCCGGCTGGACCTGGCACTGGTACGAGGAGGTGCGCAACCAGCCGCGCTGGCTCACGGCCGCATGGAACAGCGTCCGCATCGGCGTTCCGGTGGCGCTTCTGTCGGTCGTCTTCGGCACGCTTGCCGCGCTGGCCGTGACGCGCAGCGGTTCCGGCTGGTCGAAACCGTTCTCGCTGCTCGTCCTCGCGCCGATGATGCTCCCTCACGTCATTATCGCGATCGGGCTCTATCCGACGATCGTCAGCCTCGGGCTCGCCGGGTCCTATCTCGCGATCGTCATTGGGCACACGGTGGTCGGCATCCCCTTCGTATTCGTCACCGTCTCGGCCGCGCTGAAGAACTATCCGCCGACGCTAGACATGGCGGCGCGGACCCTGGGCGCCAACGGTTGGAAGACATTCCTTCGCGTCACCCTGCCCATGACCTGGCCCGGCATCGCCAGCGGCGGGCTCCTGGCCTTCGCGACATCATTCGACGAACTGATGCTGGCGCTCTTCCTGACCGGCATCCGGACCGAAACGCTGCCGCGCATCATCTGGGATCAATTGTCCTTTGCGCTGACGCCGACAATTGCCGCCGCGGCAACGCTCATCCTGCTCCTGACGACCCTGCTTCTCGGTATTGCCTCCCTTCTGGGTGCGCGCCGTTCGCGCAAAGGAGAGTGACTTTGACGGCCGCCAAACTTGGCTCGAAGCTGACCTTCGAGAATGTCGCAAAACGATACGGCGCATTCACGGCGCTCGAACCGGTAAACCTGGTCATCGAGGCCGGCGAGTTCTTCGCGCTTCTCGGCCCCAGCGGATCCGGCAAGAGCACCCTGCTCGGCATGGCGGCCGGCTTCGTTCCGCCTTCCCAAGGACGCATCCTCGTCGAAGGCAAGGACATCAGCCGCGTTCCTCCGGAACGGCGCAACATCGGCATGGTGTTCCAGAACTATTCGCTGTTCCCGTTTCTCAACGTCTTCCGGAACGTCGCGTTTCCCCTCGAGATGCGCCGCGTCCCCAAGAACGAGATCGCGGAGCGGGTCAACCGGATGCTGTCCATGGTCCGCCTTTCCCATCTGGCGGACCGGCTGCCGAGCCAGCTTTCGGGCGGCCAGCAACAGCGCGTCGCCCTTGCCCGCGCGGCCGTCTACGACCCGTCGGTGCTGCTGATGGACGAACCGCTCGGGGCCCTCGACAAGAATCTGCGCGAGGAGATGCAGGACGAGATCAAGCAGTTCCACGCCAAGATCGGCGCTACCATCATCTACGTCACCCATGACCAGCACGAAGCCGCCGCGATGGCCGACCGGACGGCGGTTCTGAACCAGGGCATGGTGATGCAGTGCGGCCCCCAGAGCCAGCTCTACGAAGCGCCGGCAAACGCCTTCGTCGCCGGCTTCCTGGG
>JAJUFW010000560.1 GCA_029263555.1 Alphaproteobacteria bacterium | reverse complement strand
CCAGGTTGAAGGCTTCCTGGAACTCGGGGCTCATGACGGCGCTGGCCAGCTTCAACTGGGCGTCACGACGGGATTCGTCGATGTCGAACATCGCGAACTGGTCGCTGTTGAAGATGAAGGTGCCCTCGGTACCCGGATAGGGCACGCAGACGATGTCCTCGCCGGGCGTCAGGCCGGCCTTGATGAATTCGCCCTTCGCCCAGTCGCCCATGACCTGCATGCCGGCTTCGCCGTTGATGACCATGGCAGAAGCGAGATTCCAGTCGCGGTTCGAGAAGTTGTTGTCGACATAGCCGCGCAGCGTGCGCAGCTGGTCGAAGGCCTGCTTCATCGTATCGCTGCCCAGCGCCTCCGGGTCCAGGTCGATCATCGCCTTGCGATAGAACTCGGGGCCGCCGACGCTCATCACGACGCTGTCGAAGATTGTCGCGTCCTGCCAGGGCTGGCCGCCATGGGCCAGCGGGATGATGCCGGCTTCCTTGAACTTGTCGGCGAGGGCCTGCATTTCCTCGAAGGTGGTCGGTGCCTGGCCGCCCACCTGGTCCAGCAGCTTCTTGTTGATCCACAGCCAGTTGACGCGGTGGATGTTCACGGGCGAGGCGACCCACTGTCCGTCGTAGGTGGAGAAGTTCGCGACCGCGGGCGGGATGTTGTCGGCCCAGTTCTCGCTCTCGGCCAGCTCCGAGAGATCGGCGAAAACGCCTTCGGCCGCCCATTCGTGGATCGAGACACCGAGCAGCTGCACGGCCGTCGGCGGATCGCCCGCTGCGACGCGGGCCCTGAGCGCCGTCATGGCCTGGGTACCGCCGCCGCCGGCAACCGGAGCGTCCTTCCAGCTCACGCCTTCGGCCTCCAGCTGCTCCTTCAGCACATTCAGCGCTGCGGCCTCGCCGCCGGAGGTCCACCAGTGCAGCACCTCGACCTCGTTGACCTGCGCCAGCGCCGGCGCGGCCGCACCGGCAGAGAGCATCGCGGCCCCAACCGTGGCCATCAAATAGCGTTTCAGCATCAGACGCTTCCTCCTGCTTCCCTTGGGCTCAAGTTTCGGATTCGGGCCCGGCCGGGATATCCCGTGGGGTCCGGCCGCCCGGTGCCACATCCTGTATACCTTTCCGCCAGCGCTCCCGGAAGATGCGAGCCGAGTTTCCGGTCGCGCAGTCGGGAAAGGGCCGTTGAAAGACCGGCGATGATCCACAAGAGATTACTCCTAAGCGAGGATTTTCGCCCGGGAATCCGCTCGGGCGACGGCCATGCCGCAGGAGGGTTGGCCTTGCACCGCATTTCGGGCAATCCTCCCGTGGCCGCTATGTCACTGATGAGCTGACTGGATGAAGCCGATCTTCGAGAAAGTGATCGTGCCGGACGGCGCGTCCTGGACGCTCTTCGATCGCCGTCTCGAGGCCTTTCCCTTTGAATGGCACTATCATCCCGAATTCGAGCTGACCCTGACCTTGAACAGCCGAGGACAGCGCTACATCGGCGATCATATCGACACCTACGACGACGGCGATCTCGTGCTCATCGGGCCGAATCTGCCTCATACCTGGTGTTCCCAGGAGCGCATCGATTCCTCCGCGCCGCACCGGGCCCTGGTCCTCTGGTTTTCCCGTGACTGGGCAAGCCAGATCCTCGGGCCCTGCCGCGAACTCGGGCCGGTCGTCCGGCTGCTGGGCGAAGCCGACCGGGGTATCGCCTTCTCCGGCGGCATCGCCCGGACGGCTGCGGGGCGCATCCAGTCGCTCGTCGACCGGGACGCCGCCGGGCGGCTGATCGGGCTTCTGGAGGTCCTGGCCCTGCTCGCCACTGACGACACGAGGGCGCGGCTCTCGTCACCGGCAATGGTCCCAGAGGTCGTCGTCTCGGCGGATCAGGAGAGGATCGGGCGGGTGCTCAGCCATATCCACGCGAACTACCGCGAGCCGACGCGGGTGCAGGACCTCGCGAATCTTGCCCTGGTCAGCGTCAGCTCGTTCCATCGCCTGTTCCGGCGCCACACCCACATGACCCTGACCGAGTATGTGGCCAGGCTGCGGATCGGCCAGGCGTGCTCGATGCTGATCAACACGGACAAGACCATAGCCTTCATCGCGGACGAGGTCGGCTACCGGAACCTTGCCAACTTCAACCGGCAGTTCCGGGCCCTCAAGGGCGTCACGCCGCGGGCCTTTCGGGAATCCTTTCGCCAGCGGTACATCCGGACGGGGCAGGGCGCCGGCCGGACCGTGTCGGCGCGCACCGGAACGGGATAAGCCCTCCGTTGCTGCCCGAAGCTGTCGAGGTGTTCATACCCCGTTGGGATTATTGCCGAGTATCGGCTTCCTTTTTCGTGCTTTCGACCCGGGGTAGCAGCGTGTACACTCCGTTTTCGAAAAATTGTTTCTAAATTTAGATAACTTTCGAATTTCAGATTGGATGGTCGCCTTGGGGCGCTGGGCAGGGACACCGCAGATGGCCCGCAGGACCGGTCCGTAACGGGACCGGAGTCCGGGATTCCGTGTCAGCGGCATGGTCCCCAACGTCACACAAT
>JAJUFW010000471.1 GCA_029263555.1 Alphaproteobacteria bacterium | reverse complement strand
TGATGGTCTTGGAGATGGCGCCCGAAATGAACGGCTGTGCCGCCGCCATCATGCGGATGTGGCTCTCCACCGAGAGGAAGCGCTTGCCGAGCCGGCCGCACGGCGAGGCACAGTCGAACACCGGCAGGTGCTCGGCCTTCAGGAAGGGCGCACCTTCCAGCGTCATGGCGCCGCACACATGGACGTTGGCGGCATCGATCTCGGCCTTGGTGAAGCCGAGGAAGCTCAGCATGTCGAAGCTGAAGTCGTCGAGCGCCGCCGGCGGGATCTTGAGCGTATCCACGCAGAAGGCCTCGCCCAGCGTCCACTTGTTGAAGGCGAACTTGATGTCGAAGGCGCTCGCCAGCGCCTGCTCCAGCTTCTCCAGCGCCTCGTTCGTGAAGCCCCTGGCCTTCAGGGTGACATGGTTGACGCCGGGCGCGCCGACCAGCGTGCCGTGCCCGACGGCATAGCGGATGATCTGCTCGATCTCCTGCTCGCCATAGCCCAGCTTCTGCAGCGCCTGCGGGACGATGCGGTTGATGATCTTGAAATAGCCGCCGCCCGCGAGCTTCTTGAACTTCACCAGGGCGAAATCGGGTTCGATCCCGGTGGTGTCGCAGTCCATGACGAGGCCGATGGTGCCCGTGGGCGCGATCACCGTCGCCTGGGCATTCCGGTAGCCGTGCTCTTCGCCAAGCTCCAGCGCCTGGTCCCAGGCCGCGGCGGCTGCTTCGACCAGAGCCTGGTCGGGGCAATTGGCGCGATCCAGGGCGACGGGGTTGGTGTGCAGATCCTCATAGCCCCGGGTTTCGCCCCGGGCCGCGCGGCGATGGTTGCGGATGACCCGCAGCATCGGCTCGCGATTGGCGGCGAAGGCCTGGAACGGACCCAGCTCCTCGGCCATCTCGGCCGAGGTCGCGTAGGCGACGCCGGTCATGATCGCGGTCAGCGAGCCGCAGATGGCGCGCCCGGCGTCGCTGTCATAGGGGATGCCCTCGGCCATCAGCAGGCCGCCGATATTGGCATAGCCCAGGCCCAGGGTCCGGAACTCGTAGGACAGGCGCGCGATCTCCTTCGAGGGGAACTGCGCCATCAGGACCGAGATCTCGAGCGTGATGGTCCACAGCCGGCAGGCGTGCTCGAAAGCGGGAATATCGAACGAGCCGTCCTCGCGACGGAACTGAAGCAGGTTGATGGACGCCAGGTTGCACGCCGTGTCGTCCAGGAACATGTATTCCGAGCACGGGTTCGAGGCGTTGATCCGGCCGGAGTTGGGGCAGGTGTGCCATTCGTTGATGGTGGTGTCGAACTGCACGCCCGGATCGGCCGAAGCCCAGGCCGCATAGCCGATCTTCTCCCAGAGGTCGCGCGCCTTCAGGGTCTTGTGGACCTTGCCGTCGATACGGCGGATCAGGTTCCATTCGCCGTCGGCCAGGACCTGCTCCAGGAAGGCCTGGGTGACGCGGACCGAGTTGTTCGAGTTCTGGCCCGCGACCGTCAGATAGGCTTCAGAATCCCAATCGGTGTCGTAGGTCCGGAACTCGATCTCGGTATAGCCCTGGCGCGCGAACTGGATCACGCGCTGGACGTAGTTCTCGGGGATCATGACCTTGCGGGCCGCCTTGATCGCCCGCTTGAGCGTCACGTTCACCTTCGGGTCGAACCGGTCGTCACCGCTGAGCGGCAGGCCGTTCTCGCCGCGCGCCTCGTCATGGCAGGCGCGCATGACGTTGTTCATGTGCAGATTGGCCAGCTTCGAGCCCGCGACCAGGGCCGCGACCTTCTGCTCCTCGACGACCTTCCAGTCGATATAGGCCTCGATGTCGGGGTGGTCGATGTCGACCGTGACCATCTTGGCGGCCCGGCGGGTGGTGCCGCCCGACTTGATGGCGCCGGCGGCCCTGTCGCCGATGCGCAGGAAGCTCATCAGCCCCGAGGAACGTCCGCCGCCGGACAGCTTCTCGCCTTCGCCGCGCAGCTTGGAGAAGTTCGAGCCGGTGCCGGAGCCGTACTTGAATAGGCGCGCCTCGCGGACCCACAGGTCCATGATGCCGCCCTCGTTGACCAGATCGTCCTCGACCGACTGGATGAAGCAGGCGTGGGGCTGGGGATGCTCGTAGGCCGACTTGGACTTGACCAGCTTGCCGGTCCGGAAATCGACGTAGTAGTGGCCCTGGGCGGGACCGTCGATACCGTAGGCCCAGTGCAGGCCGGTGTTGAACCATTGCGGGCTATTCGGTGCGGCCATCTGGCGCGCCAGCATCGCCCGCATCTCGTCGAAATAGGCCTCGGCGTCCTCTTCAGAGTCGAAGTAGCCGCCCTTCCAGCCCCAATAGGCCCAGGTGCCGGCCAGCCGATCGAAGACCTGACGCGAATCGCTTTCGCCGGTGAAGCGCTCCTCCTCGGGCAGCTTGGCCAGCGCATCGTGGTCCGGAACCGAACGCCACAGGAACGACGGAACGTCGTTCTCTTCGACCTTCTTCAGGATCTTGGGCACCCCGGCCTTGCGGAAATACTTCTGGGCGAGGATGTCGCAGGCCACCTGGCTCCAGCTCTCCGGAACGGCGATATCCGTCTGGCGGAATACGATCGATCCGTCGGGGTTCCGGATCTCGCTGGTCGCTGTGCGGAAAGCGATTCCGTCATAGGCACCCCGACCGGCGGTCGTGAATCGGCGTTCGATGCGCATGTGGCTGAGACCCCCAAGAATCTTGCGTCAGTTCCGATCCGAACCGGGCCGGAAAGCCCGGTTTTCCGCCACTCCTCGGCGCGAAGGTGGCGCTTGATCTCGTAGAAGGATCGCATCATGACACAAAATCTGGTGGTCGGGAGGTGAAAATTTTGGGGGCGGAGATTTTCTCCGGGGACGCCTGCGGGGATAAGCTTGTGGACAAAATCGGGAAGTCGTGGACAAGCCGCGGACGGCTCCCGGACCAGGTCCCGCTGCTGCGGCGCAGGCGGGGGCGGGGCACTGTGGATTTCTATCCGGGCTTGCCTGTGCATGTCCGGCCGAAGCGCTG
>JAJUFW010000065.1 GCA_029263555.1 Alphaproteobacteria bacterium | reverse complement strand
GGCGACGGCCGGGCCGACGTCGTCGGGCACGCCGACGCGGCCAAGCGCGGTCATGGTGGCGAACGCCTCGTTGTACTCAGGCGTGTCGCGTACGGCACCGCCCAAGAAGTCGGTCTCGATCGCACCCGGGGCGATCGCATTCGCGGTGATGCCGCGGCTGCCCAACTCCTTGGCCATGTAGAGCGTCAGGGTCTCGACCGCCCCCTTTGCGGCGGAATAGGCCGAGAATCCCGGAAAGCTGACGCGGGTCAGGCCGGAGGAGAAGTTCACGATGCGTCCACCTTCGGCGATGAGCGGCAGGAGCGCCTGCGTGAGGAAGAACACGCCCTTGACGTGAACCTTGAACAGGTTGTCGAACTGCGCCTCGGTCGTCTCGGCGAAGGCCGCCATTTCGCCGTGGCCCGCATTATTGACGAGGTGGTCGAAGCGATCGCGGCCCCAGGTCGAGCGCAGCGCCGAACGGACGTTCCTGACGAAGGCGGGAAGGGTGGCGATGTCGCCGACATCGAGTCGCAGGGCGACGGCGTTGCGGCCCATGCTTTCGATCTCGGCCACGACGGCCTTCGCGTCCTCGGCGCCGTTGCGATAGGTGACGATGACGTCGCCCCCGCGGCGGGCGACGCTGATGGCGGTACTGCGGCCAAGCCCCCGGCTACCGCCGGTGATGATCGAGATGGTGGTCATTTCTGCCTCTTGCTGGTGAGCGTTGTGCCCACCGGCACTATCGAGGACCGGGACCGGCCCGTGTTGCCGGTTCGTCGGAAAGTCTTGCCTGTTCCTACGCCGATACCGGGGGCGGCCCTGACGTGCGGGCGACCTATCCCCGCGGCCGCCTCTTTCCGAAGCCGTCGGACGTCAGCACGACACGCGGATGTTCTTGCCCGTTCCTGGGCTTGCCATTGATAGGCCCGCCCTGGCGGGGTTAGCCTTTGCAAATGGCTCACCCGTTGCTCGATGTCGTGCGCCGCTATGCGGAGGCACATGCCGACAGGAACGGCATCGCGGTCACGCCCGTGCCCGGCCTGACCTTCATTCGGCAGGTCGCGCCAACCGAGCTGCAGTATGCGATCGACAGGCCACTGGTCGCCATGGTGTTGCAGGGCGCCAAGCGGGTGATGGCGGGCAGCGATACCTTCGACTTCGGCGCCGGCGAGTCGCTCCTGATAACCGCGGACGTGCCGACGGTCAGCCAGATCACACGGGCCAATATCGGCGCGCCCTACCTTGCCGTGGTCGTCCACCTCGATCCCTCGGTGATAGAGAGCCTGATCGTCGAAATGGGGCCCGTGCCGCCGGCCGCCGGCGCGGCCGTCCGCGTGGATCCGACCGAGGCGGAGATTGCAGATGCCGCGTTCCGGCTGATGCGGCTCCTCGACCGTCCGGGGGCGGTCTCGGTCCTGTAGGCGCAGTATATCCGAGAACTGCATTTCTGGCTGCTTTCGGGCCGGCACGGCGGGGACATCCGCAATCTCGGGGTCACCGACAGTCACGCCAACCGCGTGGGGCGAGCCGTGGCGTTGATCCGAGAGAATTTCGCCCGGCCGCTCAGGGGGGAGAAGCTGGCGGAGGCCGCAGGTATGAGCGTGTCCTCCTTCCACGAACATTTCCGAGCCGTCACCTCGCTGACACCCCTTCAGTTCCAGAAGCAACTCAGGCTTATCGAGGCGCGCCGGATGATGATCGCTGAGGGAGAGACGATCAGCAATGCGGCCTATGCCGTGGGATATGAGAGCGTGTCCCAGTTCACGCGCGAATATGGTCGTATGTTCGGCCTTCCGCCCGCGCGGGACGTGAGGGCCGCCAAGGTGCGAATGCAGCCGTCCTCCGGCCTAGTCGCTGCCGGTCTCGGTTGAGGGGGACGGCGTCCAAGGCGCTGTCGGCCCCCAAAGCAGAGCGCCTGGCCCGGGATGATCCGGAACCCGCAGCCGAGATCGCGGCCAAGGTTCGGCTACGGATCGGGCAGCGCCTTCGGCGTCGCCTTTTCGCCTCAGGCCGGACGTCCTTCCGCCAATTTCATGCGAGACCCGAACACCCGAACGGGCCGCGACGGCATGACGGATCCGCGCGGGGGCCGCGCGATCATCGGCCGCCGGACTTGCGCTCCCATGCCCGCTCCTTATCCTTGGCTTCGCATGCAACCAGCTAGGCGGAGGGCGGCGGTCATGGGCAGCGCCGCATCCCGCGTCCGGCGTCTCTGGTTTCCGGACACTCGCGTCGAGATCCGCGTCTCTTACGAGGACGGAACGGACCGAATCTCGATGCTGGAGCATCAGGGGCCTCACGGCTTCTCACCCCCGCTTCACATCCGTCGCAACGAGGACAAGATCTTCCATGTCCTGGAGGGGGAGTTCCGGTTCCTGATCGGCGGCAACGAATTGCCGGTCGGGCTGCGGCAGACGGTCATCGCGCCGAAAGGAACACCGCATGCCTGCCGCGTCGTCTCTTCCGCCGGCGCGCGTCGGCTGACGGTCACGGTCGGCGAGGATTTCGGACCTTTCGTGCGCAGCGTCGGTCGGCCGGCCGAACCGGACGGCTTGCCCGATCCCTCGGGGCCGCCCACGTTCGAGCAGCCGCAGGCCCTGCCCTCCGCCTGCCTGCGGCATGGGATCGAAATCGCCGGACCGCCCCTCGCCTGAAGCGGCCGACAGGGCCGGCGTCGGACGACGCCGACAGGGAGCGGGCGGGTACCGGCCGCCCCGGCGGAGCCGTTCTCCGCCCGGTTGGCCCGCGGGATCAAGGCGTCACGACGTGCCCGTCTTCAGCACGCCTTGCAGCAGCGGAACCACCTCGTCGAGATCGGGAGGGCACCTCCGCGCCTTGTCTGCGATCTCTCCGCGCTCCGCCTCCGGCAGGAAGCCGCCCCGCTCGGCCAGCAGGCCGAGGACATATTCCGTGTCGAACTCCGGATGCGGCTGCAACGTGAGGATTGGGCCCGGATAGACGAGCCCGGCAAACGGACATCCGTCGCCGGTGGCGAAGATCTCGGCCCCCGGGGGCGGTTCGACGACCTGATCCCGATGCCAGGCATTCAGAAAGAAGCTGTTGCCCGCGGAGTCGCGATAGCGCTGCGGTCCCGTGATCCACCCGATGTCGGCGCGCTCGACCCGGCCGCCCAGCGCCTGCGCGACGATCTGATGGCCGAAGCAGATGCCGAGCAGGGGGCGTCCCGCCGCCTGGATCTCGCGAATGAACCGCTCCAGGGGTGCGATCCATGGGTGATCCTCGTAGACGCCGTGCCGCGAGCCCGTGATGACCCATGCGTCCGCCGCGGTGGCGCTGTCGGGGAAAATCCCGTTCTCGACATCGTAGGTCACGAAATCGAAGATCTCTTCGCCCAGAAGCGTACGGAAGCGCGAATCGTAATCGCCCCGACTGGCGGCAAGCCTTTCCGGGGCGCTGCCCGGCTTCAGAATGCCGACTGCAATTTTCTTCATCTCAAAGACCGTCCCTGGTCATCCGGGCCTTGAACATGGGGCAACGGCATCATGGCGCCCGCGCGGCGAAGAAGCAGCCTCCATGCCGCCATGCCTCTTTCGATATCGCTCAAGCGGCAGAATTCGTCCACACCGTGCATGTTCTCGTCGGGCAGACCGAAACCGAAGAGGATAGTGTTGACGCCGAGCGCCGAAGCGATAGCACCGGGCATCGGAATGCTGCCCCCGGAATAGGAATAGCGCGGCTTCGTTCCATCCACTTCGGTCAGCACGGCGGCGGCAAGCTGCTGGAAGGGATCGTCCGTCGGAATGCGATAAGGGCGCGACCGGCCGGGCAGGACCGTGATCCGGGTCCGGAACCGCTCGGGTATCGCGCGCCGGAGAAAGTCCTTCAGCAAGGCAGCGACGGCATCCGGATCCTGGCCCGGCACCAGTCGGCAGGACAGGCGGGCGCTGGCCGATCCCGGAACGATGGTCCGCATGCCCGCGGCGTAATAACCCGCCTCGATTGCGTTGATCTCTATGGTCGGGCAGAGGCCGGTCTTCTCCTCGATGGAATCCTGAACAGCGCTCTCATCAAATTCGGGCTCATCGATACGCCACTGGCGTTCATCGGCACCAACACGGCCGTCGTGTTCGCGCTGGCCTATTACCTTCTGCCCTACATGATCCTCAGCCTCTACAGCGTGATGAACGGCATCGACCGCAACCTGCTCCTTGCCGCCCGCAACCTCGGGGCAAGCCCGATGGCCGCCTTCCGCCATGTCTTCCTGCCGCTTACGCGTCCAGGCGTGCTGGCCGGGTCCTACATGGTCTTCATGCTGGGGATCGGCATGTACATCACGCCGGCGATGCTGGGTGGCCCGGAACAGACGACCTTGCCCCTCATGATCGCGATCCAGATCAACGAAGCCATGGACTGGACCTTCGCAGCCGCGCTTTCCGTCATCCTGCTTCTGGTGACCGGCAGCATGCAGCTTATGGCCAACCGGTTCCTCGACTTCGAACGCCTGTGGGGCGGAGCCAAGTGAGGAGATGGGAATGAATGCTCGAATCTCTTCGGGACGGCTGGCGCTCGCGATCTTTTCCTGCGCGGTGCTTGCGGTCCTGATCGCGCCGATTCTCATCATCTTCATGGTGTCGTTTACGCCCACGGAAATGCTGGAATTTCCGCCGCCGGGATTTTCGCTGCGCTGGTACGAGGCCTATTTCGGCGACGCGATGTGGATGCGAGCCACGCGGGTGAGCTTCGTCGTCGCCGGCCTGACCGCTGTCGTTTCGCTCGTAATCGGCTTCGCGATCTCCGTCGCCCTGGTCCGCTACCGTTTTCCGGGCAAGGCGCTGTTGCGCATGCTGGTAATGAGCCCGATGATCCTGCCGAAGATCATCATCGCGGTCGGCCTTTACTTCCTCTACGTTCGATTGCGCATCCTCGGCACGACGGGAGCCCTTGTCGTTGCCCACAGCATCATCGCCATCCCCTACGTCGTGATGATCGTGACGGCGTCGCTCTACAGTTTCGACAGAAGGCTGGAATGGGCTGCCCGCAGCCTCGGCGCCTCTCCCCTGAAAGCCGTCTGGCTGGTGACCTTGCCCAATTTGCGGCCGGCCATTCTCGGCGGCGCTCTCTTTTCGTTCGTGGCGTCGTTCGACGACATCATCCTGAGCCTGTTTCTGACCCGGCTGACGGAACCGACGCTTCCGCGGCAGATCTGGGTGAACGTTCAACAGACGATCGACCCGACCATTGCCGCGGTCTCGACGTTCATGACGGTCGTATCCGTTCTGGGGCTCTGGCTTGTGGCGCTGGCTCAGAAAAGGCTAAAGCGGCCGCAATAAGGATAAGAGAGCGAAGGATCATGGCAGAAACGACGACGAAGGACGGCATCGGCTCCGACCTGACTGCGGTTGAGAAGGAACCCATTGTTCTTCACGTCCATCGGGAACTGCGCCGCGCCATCCTGTCCGGCAGCATTCCCCCCGGCACGCGCATGGTGGAAACGCAGCTTTCGAGCCGTCTCGCGGTGAGCCGGACGCCGGTGCGCGAGGCGATATCGCGTCTCGAAAGCGAAGGACTTGTCCTGCGCCAGGCCCATGGCGGGGTCACCGTCGCCGAGGTCGACAAGAAGCTGGGGGAGCTTCTCGTCATCCGGCAGGCGCTCGAGGGGGCGGCCGTGCGGCTTGCCTGCGAGAATGCCTCCGACGAGGAGCTGTCGCAGATCCTGCGGAGTTGCCGCGAAGCCGCCCGGCAGGGCGAGATGGACGACAAGAAGCGCTACGACCATGACCGGACGTTCCACCTGTCCATCGCCCGGGCGTCGGGCAGCAGGCGGCTGCTGCATCTGATCGAGGAGTTCTACGAGTATTCCTTCGCAGCGGTCGACATCCACCCGACAGCGGAGGAAAGCGCGCTGCTGCAGGTCCACCATCTGGAGCTGGCGAGCGCGCTGATCCAGAGGGACGCCGAGGATGCCGAGCGTATCGTCCGCAAGCATTTCGACGAGGTGCTGCGGATTGCGAATGCGCATCTGAAGGCGAAGGACGACCGCAAGAAGACGGACGCGGAGAAATGACGGTGACCGCCAACGAGAACGGGGCGTTCATGCCGGTGGATGCAGACCGCTTTCGGGCGATCATGCGCAATCCGGTGTCCTCCGTCGCCATCGTCGCCACAGGAGAATCGGGAAACCGGGCCGGCTGCACGGTGACCGCCGTCTGCTCCCTCTCGGATTCGCCCCCTTCGCTTCTCGTATGTCTCAATCGGCAGTCCGCCGCCCGTCACGCGATCGTCGAGAACAGGCGATTCACGGTCAATTACCTCCTGGAAAGCCAGCGGGAAGAAGCCGATCTCCTGGCCGGGCGCCTCGGCGTGCAAGGTGACGGAAAGTTCGGCAGCGACCGATGGCAGGTCGGGCCGGACGGGCTGCCGTGCCTGAGGAAGGCGCTTGCCGTCCTGGTCTGCGATCTGGCGGATGTCATGGAGTTCGGTAGCCATTCCATCATCTGCGGCGCGATCCGGCAGGCCATGGCCCACACCCCGGGCCGGCCGCTGCTGTACGGCCAGGGTCGATACATGACCGCGGCCGAGTAGGACCGCGACCGCATCCGACGGCTGCCGGCCCGCACCGCCCCGGCCGTCTCGGGCAAACGAATTCCCGATTTCGGGCATCGATCTCTCGCGCCTCCGCGACGGCTCGGGCGACTTTGCGATTGACAGTGCGGGGCCGCTCTGGAAAACACTGGTCTGACCACTGTAAGGCCAGTAGAGGGAGCGGCCCTGTCCACGATGCTTGCCGAGGCCGAAAACCTGTCCGGCGCGGAGAAGGTGTTCGCCTTCTTCCGCAACGCGCTTCTGGACGGCTCTCTGAAGCCCGGCGAACGCCTGCTGGGCGAACGGGAGTTGTCGCTGCGGCTCGGGGTTTCGCGGCCGCTGCTGCGCGAGGCGCTGCGCTCGCTCGCCATGCTCGGATTCCTCGATATCCGTCACGGAAAGGGCGCCTATGTGCGCCAGGCCGACATCAACGTTCTCTCCGACTTCTTCACCTTCAGTCTCGCCCAGCAGCCCGACATCCTCGACGACGTGATGCAGGCGCGCATCGCCATCGAATGCCAGGCGATCCGCCTGGCCTGCGCGCGCGCCACCGAGAGCGACCTGAAGCGCATCGGCTCGACCCTGACCCGGCTCATGGACACGCTGCACGACCCAGTCGAGGGCGGCGCGGCCGACTTCGCATTCCATCAGGCGATCGTCGAGGCGGGGCACAGCGAGGCTCTGACCACGCTCTATGGCGCGATCGGCGAACTGCTGCGCCGCAGCCACGTCCAGCGCCGCGAGGTGACGATCGCCGAGCCCGGCATCGTCGACTACCTGGTCGAGGCGCACCGCGAGGTCTTCCTGTCGATCGTTGAGCGTGACGCCGACGCGGCCGACCGCAAGCTCCGCGATCACTTCGCCATCGGCGACGAGTTCCGCCGCCGCAGTCTCATTTCGGCCTTCGCCCGAAGGCCCCGGACCTAAGCACCAAGCATGAGCAAAGGGAGGATACCGGCATGCTGCACAGGAACATCATCGGCGCCCTGACCGGCGCCGCCATAGCGCTCTCCGTAGCGGGGACGGCCCTGGCCGCCAATCTGCGCTACGCGCATGTCGGCGCAGAGGGCGACATCCAGACGATCTTCGCCGATGCTGCCGCCAAGGGCATCGCCGCCGCGACCAACAACGAGGTGACGGTGACCGTCTATCCGGCGAGCCAGCTTGGCGGCGTCGCCGAGATGGTCGACGGCATCAAGATGGGCTCCATCTCGATGGGCCATCACGACTTCGCGTCGCTGGCCCGGCTGGTGCCCGAGGTGGCGGTGTTCAACGCGCCGTTCATCTACCGCGACGGAGCGCACGCGCTGGCGGCCACCGATCCGGCGACGTCCCCGGCCCTGCAGGCCATCAACGAGAAGCTCGTCGAGCAAGGCGTGCGCATCATCGGCCGCATCTATCGCGGCGACCGGCAGATCTCGTCCAACTTCCCGGTGAAATCGCCGGCGGATCTTGCCGGCAAGCCGTTCCGCGCCGTGCCGTTGGAGCTGTGGGTTTCGATGGTGAAGGGCTTCGGCGCCATCCCGACCCCGGTCGAGGTCGCCGAGCTGCCGACCGCCCTGATGACCGGCGTGGTCGTCGGCCAGGAAAACCCGCTCACCATGATCGCGGCCAACAACCTCAACGAGGTGCAGTCGCACATCTCGATGACGGGCCACATGCGCGCGGTGCTGGCGGTGTTCGTCAACGAGGAGGTCTGGCAGAGCCTGACCGAGGAGGAGCGCGCGGCGATTACCAAGGTCCTCGACGAGGAGGCCAAGAACTCCCTTCGGGCGGCCGAGGAAGACGAGGCGAAGCTTGTCGAGGAGCTGAAGAGCCGCGGCATGACGATTATCACCGAGGCCGACGGGCTGGATGTCGAGGCCTTCCGCACCAGCGTCAACAAGCAGATCGCGCAGGACTTCCCGAACTTCACCCCGCTGATCGAGCAGATCCAGGCGATCAAGTAGGGGGGCGGCGGCCGGGGCGTGCGCGCCCCGGCCGCGCCCTGGCGCCGCGCGGGTCAGCCGAAGGGACCAGCAAATGGGCATCGCAGAGCGCATCCTAACCGCATTCGTTGTCGTCATCATGGCCGGGCTGGTGCTCGTGCCGACCGCGCAGGTCGTCATGCGTGGGGTCTTCGTGCTGCCCTTCATCGGCGCGGAGGAACTCACGCGGTTCCTGCTCATCTGCCTAATCTTCTGCTCCTATCCGCTGGTGGTGCAGAAGGGAGAGAACATCGTCATGGGCGAGTTCAAGGCCGCGCTCCCGGCGACGCTGCGCCGGATCCTGGACCGGACGATCTCGATCACGGCCGTCTTGGCGACCGGCTTCATCGCCTATGTCACGGCGACCAACATCTCGAAGAACCTGACCAACGCGACGCCGACGCTCGGCATACCGTTCTGGATCTTCCTGGGTGCGACGCTGCTCGGCTTGGCCGGGGCCGCACTGGTCCACCTGATCCACCTGCGCAAGCCGCCGCAGGCCGACACCAATATCGCGGTGTGACATCCCATGGGTTTCGCGGTCGTCATCGCCTTCATGGCGCTGTTCATGCTCGGCTTCCCGGTGGTCTACGCCATCCTGCTGCCGTCCATCGCTTACGTCCTGATCGAGGGTCTGCCGTTCGGCCTGCTCTCCCAGCGCATAACCTATGCGCTCGATTCCTTCCCGCTGGTTGCGGTGCCGCTGTTCATCTTCGTCGGAAACCTGATGAACCTTTCCGGCATCACCGACCGCATCTTCCGCTTTGCCTATACTCTCGTGGGCCGCGTGCCGGGCGGGCTGGCGCAGGTTAACGTCTTCGGCAGCCTCGTCTTCTCGGGCATGTCGGGGGCTGCCCTCGCCGATATCGGCGGGCTCGGGCGTATCGAAATCGAGGCCATGAAGAAGCGCGGCTTCGATGCCTCCTTCGCAGGGGCGGTGACGGCGGCCTCGGCCACGCTGGGTCCGATCTTCCCGCCCTCGATTCCCCTCATCGTCTATGGCTCCGTCACCAGCGTCTCGATCGTCCAGCTCCTGGTCGCGGGCATCATGCCCGCCGTGCTCTGCACCGTGCTCCTGATGCTGACGGTCCTGGTGGTGGCGACGATCCACAAGCATCCCAGGGCCGAGCGTCGGCCGACGGTCCTGGAGGTGGTGCGGGACTTCCTTCCGGCGTTGCCGGCCATCATTGCCCCCGCCCTGATGATCGCCGGCATGACGTTCGGCGCCTTCACACCGACGGAAGCGGCTGCGATGACGGCCGTATACGTCATCGTTATCAGCGCCGTGTTCTATCGCGAACTCACGCTGGAACATC
>JAJUFW010000684.1 GCA_029263555.1 Alphaproteobacteria bacterium | reverse complement strand
CGTTACTCGACCAGCGGCAGCAGCAGATAGCCCCTTTCGGCGCAGTCGCGCGCCTCGCGGTCGAGCAGCCGTCCGGCGCGGCAGAACCAGCCGCTCGCGCGCCCCGTCTCGCCACGCATGAGCAGGCGAAAGCCAAGCCAGAACGAGCAACGCACCGCTCGCGCGCATTGGCCGGCGGTCAGATACGCGTTGTGGGCGCGTTCGAGTGCCCTGAGATGTTCGTCGTCCCGGCCGGCAAGGTATGCCGACATCGCGAGCCGCTCGAGATCTTCGGCTCTAAGCGGCGTTTCCCGATCGGCGCCGGAAAGGGCCTCGTACGCTTCGGCCCAGGCGCATTGCTCGTAGCGTCTCCGGCCGCGTTCGAGGGGACGGGGATCTTGGGCCGCGCTGTCCGTCGGTTCGCGCCGATGGGGCTGCCGCATGCGCTTCGCTCCGACTTCAGGGGCAGTCTAGCACATCGCCCCTGGTCCGGCACGGAGAGCCCGGCCCGTCGGTCGTTGCAGTTTGGGGGATGGCGAACAAAGCCGAGATCTCTCCCGTTAGGCGGATGGACCCGATGGCACCTTCAGGAGAAGGCCCCGGCGATGACGAGCGATCTTCCCGCCGCGATTGCCTATTGCGGTCTGCCGCCCGTGCCGCAGGATCTCTGGATGCGCTGGAACTTCGATCCGCCGCTGGTCCTGGTCCTGTTTCTCGTGGCGGCAGCCTATGGATGGGGCGTGCGTCGCAGTCCCGCCGCCGCCCGTCCGACCGGCAAGCAGCAGGCCGCCTTCTCTGCGGGATGGGCGGTCACGGTCCTCTGCTTCGTTTCGCCGCTCTGCGCGCTTTCCGTCGCTCTGTTCTCCGCACGGGTCGCCCAGCACATGCTTCTCATGCTGGTGGCGGCGCCGCTCCTCGCCTATGGCCGTAGCGGTCCGATGCTACGACCGTTGGAACCGCTGGCCGGGAGGCTTTCCGGTCGTCTGTGGTCGGGGTCTGGCCTTCCCGTCACCGGCGTCGCCTTTGCGGTGCTGCTGTGGTTCTGGCATGCGCCGCAGCCCTACGATGCCAGTCTTCGCAACGATTTCCTCTACTGGACCATGCATGTCTCGCTGCTCGGCGCGGCGGTCCTCTTCTGGGCGGCGCAGATCGGTGCGCTCGAGGGCGGGCGCGGAATCGGCGTCGCCGCGGCCGGGCTTGCGACCACGATCCAGATGAGCCTGCTCGGCGCCCTTCTCACCTTCGCGTCCTCGCCGCTGTTCCTCAGCCATCTCGGCACCGCCTTCCCCTGGGGGCTAACGCCGATCGAGGACCAGCAGCTGGGCGGCCTCGTCATGTGGGTGCCGGGCGGACTGGTCTTCACGGCCAGCAGCCTGGCCGGCCTCATGGCCCTGCTGATGCCGAGGGAGGACGTTTCCGCCAGGGGACAGGCATCCGGAATCCCCTGAGAATTCCTGTCCGCCGTGGAGGCACCTGCGGTCCTGCGCGCCAGCGCGAAACATCGCCGGGCGGGGGGTGTTTCCCCTTGCATATCCGATCTTGGCCGACGGACGCCCCGGCGTCGGCCGGCCGACCTGCCTACAGGGGCCGCAGGGCCCAAAGGGAGTTGAGCATGGCCAAGAAATCCACGGGATCCGGTTCGGGCAAGAGACTGTCGCCGGCGCCCACCGAACGCGTCCTGACCAACCGTCAGGGGCACCCGATCGTCGACAACCAGTCGCAGCGGACCGTCGGTCCCCGCGGGCCGGCGACGCTGGAGAATTATCCCTTCCTTGAGAAGATCACCCAT
>JAJUFW010000052.1 GCA_029263555.1 Alphaproteobacteria bacterium | reverse complement strand
GTCCGTTGCAACCTTTCTGATCAGCATCTCGCTATGGACCGGGTTTGACGAGGCGAGTTATCAGTTCCAGTTCGTCGAGAAAGTTGCTTGGCTCCCCGATTGGGGCATCAACTATCACATGGGGGTTGACGGAATTTCCGTCTTCTTCGTGTTGCTCCTGAACAACCACCGACTGATCTACTTCCCGGAAACGCCGCATGCCCCTGATCTCAATGCGTTCAAGGCGACTGCCGAGCAGTTTCTGAGGCGCCGTCATAAGGAATACGTCAACGAGCTCTATCAAGCGCTGAAGGCGGAAGGCGAGAAAGTGAACCGCGCCGGGATTGCCGATGACCTCTTCCGAGTTCCAGCCGAAGACGGCGGCCGCTCCGGGCAGCCAGTCGGTGATGCGGTCGTCCCGATCGGTGACGAGGATGGCATAGTCCGTTGCCTCCTCGACGATGAGACGGAAGCGCTCCTCGGACGAACGCAGATCGCGCAGCTTGAAAAGCCGGTCGATGACGGGACCGAGAATGGAGGCGTAGGTGCGCAGGAACTCCGTGTCCTCCTGCCCGAAGTCGCGCGGCTTGGTGTCGTCGACCTGAAGCAGGCCGTAGGCGCGGCCCCCGGGCAGCAGGACCGGCACATTGGCGAGCGCCACGACGCCCGCCTTCTTCATGAAGCCGCGGATCTCGAAGCGATCCTCCTTGCTGACGTCCTGGGTGATGACGGGTCGCCTTGCCCTGATCGAGTAGGTCTCGGGCGAGTTCTCGTCCGCGGGCAGGCGCAGCTTGCCGAGGATGCCCCGTTTCCAGCCGACACCTGCGCGCACCAGCAGGGATCGGCCTCCCTCTTCGATTTCCAGGACCTTGGCGCGGCCGGTCGCCATCGCCTCGCCCACCAGGCGGCAGGCTTCGGTCAGCACCTCGTCCAGATCCTCGGACTGAAGCGCGAAATCGCCGAAATCGGCGAGCGCCCGCTGTCGCTTGAGGAAGACCCCCTTGCTGTCGTCCATCGGCTGCTGTGCTCCCTCCTGCAGACCAAGGCTGCCCCAGCGAAAACGACGCAAGGCGGCGAATGGGCCGATTCAGGCCTCGAAAGAGCCTGTTTTCCATCCGACGGCGCCATGTCCTCTGCGGTTGTGGAGACCTGACCCTGGAAGCGCCGGGCGATGTCTGCCGGGTCGAATGCCCATCCGGGGCGGGACCGCCGGGAAGGCCGTTTCCTCGAGGCCAGCGGACGATGCTCCCTGCCGTCCGGCAGGCTCGCCGGAGGCGATGGAGAAGCCCGTTCGCCTCCAGGCTGCCATGATGACATCGCTGCTGGTAGGGTTCAGCCCGACGGGGCTTCAAAAGGTCTCGGTTTCATCGGACAGGAGATGGCGATGGCGGCAGGAAAGGTTGCGGTGGTCACGGCCGGCGGAAGCGGAATGGGGGCGGCTGCCGCCACAAGGCTGGCCGCAGAGGGTTTCAAGGTCGCGGTCCTGTCGTCCTCGGGCAAGGGAGAGGAACTGGCACGCAAGCTCGGCGGCGTCGGTGTGACGGGATCGAACCAGTCGAACGACGATCTCCGCCGGCTGGTGGACCTCGCCCTTTCCGCATGGGGCCGGATCGACGTCCTGGTCAACAGCGCAGGACACGGCCCGCGCGGACCGCTCCTCGAGATCGGGGACGAAGACTGGCACAAGGGCCTCGATACCTACCTGATGAACGTCATTCGCCCGACGCGGCTCGTGACGCCCGTCATGCAGAAGCAGAAGTCGGGCGTCATCATCAACATCTCGACCGCATGGGCGTTCGAGCCCAGCGCGATGTTCCCGACATCCGCCGTGTTCCGCGCCGGCCTTGCGTCCTTCACGAAGATCTTCGCCGACACGTATGCGGCCGACAACATCCGGATGAACAACGTTCTTCCGGGCTGGATCGACAGCCTCCCCGCCACCGAGGAGCGCCGCGAGAGCGTGCCGATGAAGCGCTACGGCAGAACCGAGGAAATCGCCGCGACCATCGCCTTCCTGGCATCGGACGGGGCAGGCTACATCACCGGACAGAACATCCGCGTCGACGGCGGCCTCACCCGGTCGGTCTGAGCGCCCTCACGCAGCTTCGCCTCATTCGAAGGTGCATCCCTTCTGGGCAAGCACCTTGTCGATCCAGGACTTGTCGACGGTGCCGTCCTCCGTCTCCGCCATCTGCCTCGCTTCGGCGGCATGCTTGGCCTGTGCGGCGGCAAGGACGGTGTCGAGGTCCGGCGTCGGAACCGTCAGGACCCCGTCCATGTCTCCGAGCATGAGGGCGCCGGGTTCGACCACCATCCCCTCGATGGCGATCGTCACGCCGATTTCTCCGGGCCCGTCCCGGTAGGGGCCGCGGTGGGTGACGCCCAGCGCATAGGTCGGCAGGTTGCGTTCGATGAACGCTTCGGCATCGCGGATTGCCCCATAGATCACGAAACCGGCAACGCCGCGCCTGATCGCCCGGGCCAGCATCAACTCGCCCATCAGGGAGTTGGTCAGGTCGCCCCCGCCATCGACGACGATGACGTCGCCGGGCTCGGCCATTTCGATCGCCTTGTGCAGCATCAGGTTGTCGCCCGGCCGCGTCCGGACCGTCAGCGCCGGCCCGGCCAGCACGCCCTTGGCATGCATCGGGCGCAGCTTCGGGCCGCCTGCGGCGAGGCGCGACATGGAATCGCTGACATTCGCGACCGGAAGCTGCCGGAAGCTCTCGACATAGCTCGACGGCACACGGTCCCAGCCGGTTCGGATGCGAAATCCCACGGGCATCTCTTGAGATCCTTCTTGAAGTGAATGCCGGGAAGAAACGAAGAAGGGCAGGGGCTAGACGGCGAGGTCGGTCGCCCGCGCGAGGCTTCGGCTGTCGGGCGGATTGCCGTCCAGGACGGAGATGATGTGCCGCGCCGCGATCTCGGCCATAGCGCGGGCCGAACCCGCCGTCACGCCGGCGATGTGCGGCGTCACGATCAGGTTGTCGAGCGTCCAGAGGGGACTGTCGGCGGGCGGCGGTTCCGTGGCGAAGCTGTCGAGAGCCGCGCCCGCGATTGTGCCCTGGCGCAGGGCCTGGAATAGGGCATCCTCGTCGATGATGCCGCCGCGCGCGGTATTGATCAGGAACGCGTCCCGCTTCATCGCGGCGAGCCGCTCGGCGTTGATGAGGTGTCGGGTGTCCTTGGTCAGCGGGCAGTGGAGGCTGACAATGTCCGCGGCGGCGAGAAGGGCGTCGAGGCTGGGCGTGGCCGCAAAACCGGAGCGAGCGACCTCGTCTGCGGCCTGCGGATCGTGGACCAGCACGTCCATGCCGAGCGCCGAGGCCAGGCGAGCCGTTTCCCGGCCTATGGCACCGAAGCCGACAAGACCGATCACCGATCCGGCGATGTCGCGGCCGATGAAGCTGGGCTTGGGCCAGGCGCCGCCCTTCACCGCGCGGTCGAGGGGAGCGAGGTGTTTCAGGAGCGCGAGCGCCATGGCGATCGCGTGCTCGGCGACGGCGCGGGCATTCGATCCCATGGAGCGCAGGACGGGAATGCCGCGGGCTTCCGCCGCGGCGATGTCGATGTTGTCGACGCCCACGCCATGCTTGACGATGACTTTTAGCCTCGGTGACGCGCCGATCACCTCGGCGTCGATGCGCCCCTGCCGCACCATGATGGCGTCGACTTCCAGGGCCGCGCATCGTTCGGCGACGCGCGCGGAAGGATCGTAGGGGGGAGAGAAGAAGACCTCGATACCGTGGGCGTTGAGGAGCTCGATGGCGCTTCGGGCGATCGTGTTGTGCGTGACGAGAACCCGGCGGCCGCGGCTCTCATGGCCTGCTGCGGCAGTCTGTGTCGGCATGGCTTATTCCGTGTCGGTTTTCGGCGTCGGCTTGTCCTGCGCCAGCGCGAGCACGGCACGCGCGCGGGCGACGATGGGGGCGTCGACGAACTGCCCGTCGACCAGATAGGCCCCGCGCCCTTCCCGGGTCGCCTGCTCATCGGCCGCGATCACGCGCTGCGCCCAGGCGATCTCGCTGTCGGACGGGGAGAAGGCGGCGTTCAGGATCGGCACGATCGAGGGATGAATGCAGCTCGCCCCGTCGAAGCCGAACATCCGCGCTTCCTGCGCCGCCGCGCGCATGCCGTCGATGTCCTTGTAGTCGGCCACCGTGCGCAGCAGCCCGAAGGAGAGGACGCCCGCGGCCTTCGCCGCGAGGTGGATCAGCTGCTTGGGCAGGCTCAGGACCTGCGGCGCCGGCTGGGCGCCCATGGAGGTGGCGAGATCCTCCCCACCCCCGCTCACGGCCAGGACCCGGGGGGCCCGCGCGATGGCGGCCGCCTCGAGCACGCCGCCCGGCGTCTCGATCAGCGGCACGAAACGGAGGGGATCGCGCTTGAGCGAGCGTTCGAGGGGCTCGAGGAAATCGGCGATCTCCTCCAGCTCTCGCGGGCTCGATACCTTGGGGATGTACAGGCCGAACGCCCCGGCGCGGCATGCGGCCTCCGCATCCTCCCGCAGGCGGTCGGGCGTGGCGTTGATGCGGACGAAGACCGGCGCGCCCCCCTGTGCGGCAAGGGGAACGCTCCTGCCGAGGGCTTCCCGCGCCGCCGTTTTCATCGACGGCGCGACGGCATCCTCGAGGTCGATGATGATGGCGTCGGCGCCCCGGCTGTAGGCCTTCTCGACGAAGCGCTCGTTGCTGCCGGGCACGTAGAGGAGGGAGCGGATGATCATGTGCCCTGTTCCTCCCCGGTCAGGGCCGCGATCTCTTCCTCCGGAAGGCCGGCCTCGACGAGGACTTCCCGTGTGTGCTCGCCCAGGCGCGGCGCCGGACGTCGCCATACGCCGGGGGTTTGCGACAGGCGGGGCAGGATGTTGTGCATGGGAAGCGTGCCGTTGTCGGCGTCCTCCACGTCGACGATGATCCCGCGCTCGTTGAAATGCGGGTCGGATACGATGTCGGCGATGTCGTAGACCGGCCCGACCGTGGCGCCCGCCGCTCGCATCGACGCAAGCGCCTCGTCGCGGGTGCGCTCGGCGAACCAGGCGCCGAGCGCCGCATCCACCTCCGCCCGATGCCGCAGCCGGTCGGCATTGGTGCGGAAGCGAGGGTCGTCCTTCATGTCCGGCCGACCGATCGCATCGAAGATGCGCATGGCAACGGTCTGGGTGGAACCCGACAGCGCGATGTATTTGCCGTCGCGACAGCGGTAGACGTTGCGTGGCGCGGTCGTATTGGATGCGCTGCCCACGCGTTCCTTGACCTTTCCGGTGAGCTTGTAGATCGCCGCTTCCGGGCCCAGAACCGAGAACATCGGCTCAAGCAGCGAAAGATCGATGACCTGCCCGCCGGCATGGCCCTTCTCGCGGGCGAGCAGGGCCATGGTGACGGCCTGCGCCCCGAAGATGCCGGAAATCATGTCTGCCAGTGCCAGCGGCGGCAGCACCGGTTCGCGGTCGGGGAAGCCGGTGCGGGCGGCAAAGCCGCTCATGGCCTCGACCAGCGTCCCGAATCCCGGGTGCTGCGCATAGGGCCCCGTCTGGCCGAAGCCCGATATGCGAACGATGATGAGCCGCGGATTGATCGCGTGCAACACCTCCGGCCCCAGCCCCATCTTTTCCAGGGTGCCGGGCCGGTAGTTCTCGATGAAGACGTCGGCGCCCGGCACGAGGGCCTTCAGCGCCGCCATGGCGCCGGGCTCCCGCAGGTTGAGCATGACCGAGCGCTTGTTCCGCCCGTAGGTCTTCCAGTGCAGCGATTGCCCTTCGTCCTTCCAGTCGCGCAAGGGGTCGCCGGAGGGGGGCTCGATCTTGATCACGTCGGCGCCGAAATCGCCGAGCTGCAACGATAGCATGTTGCCGGCGACTAGCCGGGAGAGGTCGAGCACGCGCACGCCGGCGAGCGGCCCCGTGCTGCCGGGATCGAAGCGGATCGTCTGATTCTTCTGCATGGTTCCTTCTTCCGCCTCAATATTCGCCGGGCGCTTCGGCATAGACGGCGGTCGCCTCCGGGGGAATCCGCAGATGCACGGGGCCCGGCGGCAGCTCCCGCGCGGTCTGGATCCGCAGCTCGGTATCGGCGATGGTCACGTGGTACTGGTAGATCGATCCGAGATAGGTGCCGGTGCCGATCTCGGCGAGGAAGCTGTTCTCGCACAGCTCGGGCACGATCTCGATGCGCTCCGGGCGGATGGCGACCACGAGGGAGCCGTCGCTCCGGGCCTGCCCGGGGGCGGTGCGGAGGCGGGTACCGTTCTTCAGCTCGACCACGGCGTGGGATGCCTCCTGTTGGACCATCCGCCCGGCCAGGAAGTTCGAGGACCCGATGAAGTCGGCGACGAAGGAGTCCGCGGGACGTTCGTAGATTTCCTTCGGCGTGCCGAGTTGCCGCAAATGCCCCATGCTCATCACCGCGATTCGGTCAGAGACCGCGAGCGCTTCCGCCTGGTCGTGGGTCACGTAGATGGTGGTGACGTTGAGGCGTTCCTGAAGCTCGCGCAGCCAGACCCGCGCCCGCTCGCGCAGCTTGGCGTCCAGATTGGACAGCGGCTCGTCCAGCAGCAGCAGGCTCGGGCGGTACACAAGCGCACGGGCAAGCGCGACGCGCTGCTGCTGGCCGCCGGAAAGCTCGTAAGGATAGCGGTCGGCATAGCGCGTCATTTCGACGAGCTTGAGCGCCTCGGCGATGCGCTCGTCCCGCTCGGTCTTGCCCAGCCGGCGAAGCTTCAGGGGGAAGGCGAGATTCTCGGCGACCGTCATGTGCGGCCAAAGCGCGTAGCTCTGGAAGACGAGGCCGATATTGCGATGCTCAGGCGGGACGAAGGTGTTGGTGGCGCCGTCGAACAGCACCTTGTCGCCCATCCTGATGCTCCCCGACGTCGCCTTGTTCAGGCCGGCGATGGAGAACAGCGTGGTGGACTTGCCGCAGCCGGACGGGCCGAGCAGCGTCAGGAATTCCCCCGATGCGACGGAGATGGAGACGTCGTCGACGGCCTTTACGTCTCCGTACTGGATGGTGAGATGGTCGAGGACGAGATCAGCCATAGATCCGGGCTCCCAGCAGGCGGCGGGCCAGGAAGACGAATACCGCCGTGATGATGACTTGGATGGTGGCGAGGGCGGAGACGGGACCGTTGTCGCCCTGTGCCACGAGCTGCAGCATGGTCGTGCCGATGATTTCCGACCCGGGCTGGAACAGGAACGCGGCGGTCACGTACTCCTTGAAGAAGTGGATGAAGAGCAACGCGAAGCACGAGAACAGCGCGGGCTTGAGGATCGGCAGGACGATCCGGCTCACGGTGGTCAGCCAGTCCGCGCCGGCGATGCGCGCCCCCTTGTCGAGCTCGTCTCCCACCTGGGAAAGGGCTGGCGCGATGGCGCCGAAGCCGATCGGGATGTAGCGCAGGATGAAGGCGAGCATCAGGATCCAGATCGTCCCCCGGATCAGGTCGAGCCCGGGAACCCAGACGACCGCATAGAAGAAGCCGAGCCCGGCGATGATGCCTGGCAGGGCGCGCGGAAACAGCGCCAGGTATTCGAGCGGGCGGGCGAAGCGGAATTCGGACCGCCGCGCAACGAGCGCGATCAGGGCGACGAAGGCCGTGCCGATCAGCCCGCCCACCAGGGCGATGACCACCGAATTGACGATCGAGCGCACATAGTTGGCCGACGAGAAGATCATCTCGAAATTGGCCGTCGTCAGCAGTTTCCAGAAGGGAACGAGCGGCGTGAGGAAGGTCACGGCCGAACGCAGGAAAATGCCGGCGAAGATGGCGATGATGGTCAGGAAGACGAAGGCGAAGACCAGGGCGAAGAGCGCCCAGCGCCAGCGTCCGAGATCGAGCACCGACGGACGGCTGGCCTTGCCGCGCACCGTCACGAAGCGGCCGCTTCCCTTCATCAGGAAGCCCTGCAGCCAGACGAGAAACGCGACCAGCATCAGTAGGATGATCGCCGCGGCGCCGACGATTCCGTATTCCGGGCGCACCGCCGCGTTGATGCCCTGGTCGTAGAGAAAGGTCGTCACGGTCTGGATGCCGCTCGGCCCGCCGAACAGGAGCGGGATGGCGAGCATCTCGATGCCGATGACGAAGTTGAGCACCGCCGAATAGATGAGCGCCGGGCGCATCATGGGCACGGTCACGGACCAGAGGGCGCGGAACGGCCCCGCGCCGACGGAGCGCGCGGCGCTTTCGAGCTGGGCATCCGCCTTGGTGACGGCGCCGAGGCACATGAGATAGGCGAGCGGCGCCTGGCTGAGCCCGGCGACGACCCCCATGCCGGTCAGCGAATAGAGGTTCCACGGCTCGACGCCGATCCAGGAGCGGACGGCGAGGGTGATGAACCCGGACGGGCCGTACATCGTGAACCAGCCGAAGGCGATGACCAGGTTGCTGACGAACAGCGGCCAGACGAAGATCTCGCCGATCCACTGGCGTCCGGGAAGATTGGTGCGCCCGATGATCACCGCCATCACCGCGCCGAACACCTGCGCGACCGCCATGGTCAGGACCGCGAAATAGAGCGTGTTGAGGAAGATCCCCAGCATGCCCGCTTCCCGGAACAGACGGGCGAAGTTGTCGAGGGTGAGCCCGGCGTCGCTCATGTAGAGCGGGCGGTCGAGGAAGGCCTGGACGATGATCGGGGCGAGGGGGCTGATCACCAGCACGGCCGTCAGGATCGCCACGCCCCAGAAGATGAGGCGGGAGCGGTCGATGACCGGCATGCCCTCCCTTTGGACCGAGAGGTCTGTCATGGTCGTCGTTCCAATGTCGGTGCGCGGGGCCGGCGGAACGCCCGCCCCGCGCCGGAATGGCGGTTACTTGCCCTGAAGCGCCGCGTTCCACTTGTTGACGAAATCGGGGGCGTCGGTGATCAGCCCCTCGTCGAAGCCGGCGATGATCATGTTTTCCTCGCCGATCGTCTCCGCGATGCCCTGATAGGTGTAGCGAACCTCGTTCTCGTCCACGTCCTCGCGCAGGGGCACGAGACCGCCCTTGCCGATCAGCGTCTGCCCGGCATGGCTCAGCGCGAAGTCGACGAACAGCTTGGCCGAGTTGGGGTTGGCGGCATTCTCCGGAATGCCCATGCCGCGCAGCATGACGATCGTGCCGTCATCGGGGAAGGCGAAGCCCAGGATCTCGCCGCCCGGCTGCTCGAGCCGCGGGAAGATGGTGATGCCGGAGACGGCGACGCCGATCACATACTCGCCGGTGGCGATCTTCTCGTTCATCGGGCCGCCCGAGGTCTCGCCCCGGATCATCGGGCCGATCTGGCGCAGATGGTTCCAGCCTTCCTCGCCCTTGACGTCGAGATAGTTCCACCAGGCGGCAAGTCCGAAGGAATTGCGCGCGGCGTCATAGGTGGTGATGCGGCCGTTGAAGGTGCCCGGATCGGCGGCCGCGGCCTCTGCCAGGGAGGCAAGCCCGGTCGGCCGCGCGTCTTCCGCCAGCAGTGCCGCGTTGTAGGTGATGACGAGCGGGTCCGCCGACAGCACCAGGACGCCAGGGTAGGGATTGGCGAACTCTGGAAGATGCTCGATCTCGGGGCTTGCGTAGTTCATCATCCGGCCGCCTTCGAGCCCGTAGCTCGCCCACCGGTCATTGGCGCCCGAGACCAGTATGTCCGCGCTACGCGAGCCGCTGCCGGCTTCCGCCTCCCATCGGGAATGGACCGTTCCCGAACCCAGGTCCAGGGTTTCGACATTGATCCAGGGATAGCGTTCCCGGAAGCCTTCGATGACCGGCTGCCAGTTGTTGTCGGCCATGTTGGAATAGATGACGAGACCGTCCTCGGACCGCGACGCCTCGATGATCTCGTCGTAATTGTCGGGGTAATAGTCGGGCAGCTCGACGCTCTGGGCAAAGCCGGCCGTTGCCGACAGGGACAGAATCCCAGCGGCGATCGCGGCACTGGTCAGGAAATTGGACATACGGATACCCTCCCTAGGATGACATCGGTCTTGGTTTGCGCCGCGCGATCTCGGCCGAAACGGCCTGCGCGGCTCTCACGACCGCTTCCGTGACGCGGTCGAGATTGGCGATGAAGCGCTCCTTCGGGCCGGAAATGTTGATCGCGGCCGGTATGCGCCCCTGGCTGTCCCTGATCGGCGCCGAAACGCCGGCGGCGCCTTCGACGACGCCGTTGAGATTGGTGAAGACACCGTCGCGACGCGCCTTGGCGATGTTCTCGGAAATCGCCTTCTCCTCGGCGGGCGAGACGCCCGCGGCGGCGAAATAGGCGGCAAGCGCTTCATCGGAGAAGCCGGAAAGCAGAACGATGCCGCTCGCCACCTGATGGGGGATGCGGGTGCTGGTGATGTCGCGGTCGTAGCGGATCTCCCGGGTGGGAAGAACCTTGTTCAGGTAGCGCACCCGGCCGTTCTCGAGGACGGCGACGAAGCCGGATTCCTC
>JAJUFW010000443.1 GCA_029263555.1 Alphaproteobacteria bacterium | reverse complement strand
TGGTCCCGTACCGGGACAACTACTTCGCCACCCTGAACTCCGCCGTCTTCACCGACGGCTCCTTCGTGTACGTGCCCCGGGGCGTGCGCTGCCCCATGGAGCTCTCCACCTACTTCCGCATCAACCAGGCGAAGACGGGCCAGTTCGAGCGGACGCTGATCATCGCCGACCGCGGCGCCTATGTCAGCTACCTAGAAGGCTGCACGGCGCCCATGCGGGACGAGAACCAGCTTCACGCGGCGGTGGTCGAGCTGGTCGCGCTCGACGACGCCGAGATTAAGTATTCGACCGTCCAGAACTGGTATCCGGGCGATGAGGAAGCCCGCGGCGGCAACAACAAAATCGACACCAAGCGGGCGGCCAGCCGCGGACGCAACTCCAAGGTCTCCTGGACCCAGGTCGAGACGGGCTCGGCCATCACCTGGAAGTACCCGAGCTGCATCCTCCAGGGCGAGGGCTCGGTCGGCGAGTTCTATTCGGTTGCGATCACCAACAACCGGCAGCAGGCCGATACCGGGACGAAGATGATCCATATCGGCCGCAATACGCGCAGCCGGATCGTGTCCAAGGGCATCTCCGCCGGCCGGTCGGACAACACCTACCGGGGGCTCGTCCGGATCCTGCCGGGGGCCGAGAACGCGAAGAACTATACCCAGTGCGACAGCCTGCTGATCGGCGACAAGTGCGGCTCGCACACCGTGCCCTACATCGAAAGCCGCAACCCGACGGCGCAGGTGGAGCACGAGGCGACCACCTCGAAGGTGAGCGAGGATCAGCTTTTCTACTGCCGCCAGCGCGGCATTGGCGAGGAGGAGGCGCTGACCCTCATCGTCAACGGTTTCTGCCGCGAGGTCCTGCAGGCGCTCCCCATGGAGTTCGCCGTCGAGGCGCAGAAGCTGGTCGGCATCAGCCTCGAAGGCTCGGTGGGCTAGGGCGTCACGGAATTCGAAAAGGTACGAGACATGCTGGAAATCAAGGACCTGCGCGTTGCCGTCGACGGCAAGGAGATCCTGAAGGGCGTCAACCTGACCATCGGCAAGGGCGAGGTGCATGCGATCATGGGGCCGAACGGCTCCGGCAAGAGCACCCTCTCCTATGTCATCGCCGGGCGCGACGGGTACGAGGTGACGGGCGGCTCGATCCTGTTCGACGGCAAGGACATCCTGGATCTCGAGCCGGAAGAGCGGTCGCGCGAGGGCATCTTCCTGGCCTTCCAGTATCCGCTGGAAATCGCCGGGGTGAACATGAGCACCTTCCTGCGCACGGCCTACAACGCCCACCGCAAGCACAAGGGCGAGCCGGAGCTCGACCCGATGCAGTTCCTGAAGCTGGTCCGGACCAGGACCAAGGCGCTCGGCATCAGCGACGAGATGCTGAAGCGAGCGGTCAACACCGGGTTCTCCGGCGGCGAGAAGAAGCGGAACGAGATCCTGCAGATGGCGCTTCTGGAGCCCCGGCTGGCGGTGCTGGACGAAACCGACAGCGGGCTCGACATCGACGCGCTCAAGATCGTCGCCGACGGCGTCAACGCGCTGAAGACGCCCGAGAACGCGACGCTGGTCATCACCCACTATCAGCGGCTGCTCGACTATATCGTGCCGGACCATGTGCATGTCCTGGCCCATGGCCGGATCGTGAAGTCCGGCGGGCCGGAGCTTGCGCGACAGCTTGAGGCCGAGGGCTACGCCGGAGTCGTGTCGGAGGCTGCGTGATGGCGGCGCTGGACATCCAGACGCCCTTCGGCGACCGCTTCCGCGACCGGCGCGGGACCCTGCCCGGCGCGGGCCTCGCCTGGGTCGACGCGCTGCGCGACGAAGGCATCGCCGCCTTCGAGGCGGCGGGCTTTCCCGACCGCAAGGTCGAGGCCTGGAAGTACACGGATCTGAGAAAGCTGGCGAAGCTCGACTTCGCGCCGGCGCCGCTCGTCGTCGACGGGTTGAGCGCGCGTCTCTCGCGCGAGGTCGAGGCGGTCGGCGGCGACGCCCATCTGGCGGTCTTCGTCAACGGCCGTTTTCGGGCGGATCTCTCCCGGCTCGACCGGCTGCCGCAGGGCGTGCGGGTCGCCAGCCTGGCCGAGCTCCTGCGAGCGGACGATCCGCTGCTGGCCGACCGGCTGGGCCGGGTGGCCCCGGTCGAGAAGCGGCCCTTCCTCGACCTCAACGCCGCCCTCATGGAGGACGGTTTCGTCATCCATCTGCCGAAAGGAGCCGAGGTCGAAGCGCCGATACGGGTCCTGTTCCTGACCGAGGGGCAGTCGGAGCCGATGGCGCTTCACCCGCGGAACGTCATCGTCGCGGAGGAGGGGGCCCGGGCGACCGTTGTCGAGGTCCATGTCGGCACCGACGACGCGCCTTATTTCTCGAACGGCGCCTCGGAGATCGATGTGGCGGCGACGGCGGTGCTGCACCACTACAAGCTTCAGCGCGAAGGCGCGTCGGCCTTCCATCTGGCGAACATCCAGCTTCGCCTGGACCGGGACGCGACCTATGACAGCTTCATCCTGTCCACCGGGGCGGAGCTGGCGCGCAACGAGATTTATGCGAAGCTTGCCGGCAGCGGCACGGAATGCCGGCTCTCGGGCGCCTATCTGGGCCGAGGGAGCCAGCATCTGGACACGACGACCCTGATCGATCATGCGGTGCCGGACTGCACCAGCCGTGAGGTCTACAAGGGCGTGCTGGACGATGCCGCGCACGGCGTGTTCCAGGGCAAGATCATCGTCCGGCCGGATGCCCAGCGTACCGACGGCTACCAGCTCAACCGGGCGCTGCTCCTGTCCCGCAAGGCGGAGATCAACAGCAAGCCGGAGCTGGAGATCTATGCCGACGACGTGAAGTGCAGCCACGGCGCGACCGTCGGCGAGATCGATAAGGAGGCGCTCTTCTACCTGCGCTCGCGCGGGATTCCCGAGCGGGAGGCCCGGACGCTCCTGGTCGAGGCTTTCGTCCAGGATGCGCTGGAGGAGATCCGGGTCGACGAGGTCCGGGAGGAGTTCTCCGGCCTCATCCGCGACTGGATGGCCGGGGTGGAGGACCTCGGATGACGATGCTGCAGGCCCTGCATCCGATGCACGTCAGCGCGGTCAACGATTACGACCTGGAGCGCATCCGCGGCGATTTCCCCATCCTTTCCCGGGAGGTCTACGGCAAGCCGCTGGTCTATCTGGACAATGGCGCGTCCGCGCAGAAGCCCCGCCAG
>JAJUFW010000467.1 GCA_029263555.1 Alphaproteobacteria bacterium | reverse complement strand
CGAAGGGGATCGCCGACGGGGCGACGGTCTGCCACCCGCGGGGCTGGCCGGGAGCGATCTGCGTGCCGCCTTCCCAGGGCACCCGCGTCGACGCCTTGCGGCCGGCATGGGCCAGCTGGATCGCGATCGGCATGTCCGAATATTTGCGCACGCCCTCCAGGACCCGCCCCAGCGCCGCCTCCGTGTCGTCCGACCAGAGGCCGAGATCGTCGGGGCTGATCCGTCCTTCCGGCAGGACCGCGGTCGCTTCGATCGTCAGAAGGCCCGCGCCGGACAGGGCAAGGGAACCGAGATGGATGAGGTGCCAGTCCGTGGCACGGCCTTCGTCCGCCGAATACTGGCACATCGGCGCGATGACGATGCGGTTGCGAAGGTCGAGCCCGTCGATCCGGAACGGGCTGAAAAGGCGGCTGCTGCTCATGCTCTGGCTCTCATGAAGGGGGAAGCACTTGTCGAACTGCGGCTGCGTATCGCCGGCCGTCTTGATACCGCGTCGGCGGCGTTTCCGTCACGCCCCCACGACAGGCGCCTCCGCCGGACCTAGTTCCGGGCGGTCTGCCAGAACGGCTTCAGGGACGCGAACTTCTCCCAGGCGGCGACCATCCGCTCCTCCTCCAGGGCGGCCTCGCGCCCGTGCCAGCCTAGCACCAGCCCGGCGCCCTTCAGCGAGGCGCCGGCGAGCGGGAGGCCGTTCAGAAGCCGCTCGGCCACGCAGCGGTCGTTGAACCGGCCGAGTCGGGTCTGCAAGCCCTTCAGCACCTTCTGGTAGCGGGCAAGGCGCTTACCGGGGTAGAGCGGGCCGAAGAACCCCACCGCGTAGCGGAGCTTCTTTACCGCGATCCTGGCCTCATGCCGCGCCTCGGCGTCGAGCTCGGCGAAGCCCCGTCCGGCCCGGACCGCGGCGCGGTGGCGCTTGCGCAGCATCCGGTCGGCCAGGTCGCCGAGCCGCTCGTCCTCTGCCGCGGCAGCATCCGGATTGCCCCCTTCGAGCCATCGGCCGAGCTGCAGCACGAAGTTTGTGCAACGGGGATCGGCCAGGGTTTCCCGGACGGCGGCATAGGCGGTGGCGCGCGCCTCTTCCGCCGCCTCGCGCAGGGCGGCAAGGCCCTCGTCTCCCGGCCAGTTGTCCTCCACGGGCGGCAGGGTTTCGGTCAGAAGGACGTCCCAGTCGCGGGCCGGGCCCAGATTGCCGGCGATCCATTTCGTCTCGCCTTTCAGCCAGGACAGGCGGTCCAGGTCGATCAGATGGCCGAAGAGCGGCAGCGCCGAGCGGAGCTGGCGCAGCGCCACCCGCACCTGGTGCACGCCCTCCGGGTCGCGGCCGTCGATGGCGGCCGCGACATTGCCCAGGAGATGGCCGAGGCAGGACCGAAGGATCCCGGCAAAGGCCGAACGTGCCGGATCGTCGGCGTCAAGCGCGGGCAGGGGCTGCTTCCGCCGGGCCGGCGGCGCCCCGCCCGCCAGACGGTAGCCGCGGTCGGACTTGCTTTCGGTGCCGATGCGAAGATCCGCAGCCTCGCTCAACTCCAGCGCCAGGCCGTAAAGCGCAGCCGGATCGCCGGCCTTCAGCTCCAGCTCGATCTCGGCAAGCGGCATGGTCTCGGGCCCCGCCTCCAGCGTGCCCTGGTCGAATGCGATCTCGACGACGCTCGGCCGTCCCGTGCCGTCCGTCAGGTCGAGGACCGACCGGTGGCGCCGCACCCGGGTCGTGAAAACGGGTCGAAGCTCCGCGACGGCGAGACCTTCCAGGAAATGGCCGGCGCCGGCCGCCGCCAGCGCCTCCAGGTCCGGCGTCCCGCCCGGCGCCGGAATCTCCCACTCGCCGCGGCTCAAAAGGCTCGCGGCGCCGGGCAGCGATTCGGTCTTGAGCGTCTGGACGCAGCGGCGGCCCATGCGGCGCACGCGGAGCGCCAGGCCTCGGCGGCGGAGGTCGAAGCCTACGGTATCGTAATAGACGTTCTCGATCAGCCGGACCGTGCCCCGGTTGCGGGCGCGGGCGGTCACCGCCGGGGACGAGGCCAGGGCGCGGAAGGCCGATGAATCGGCAATCAGCTTCAGCTCCGTTTCGGCGTTCGAAGGGGCCGGGAGCAGAGCGGTCTTGAGGGATTCGGAGGGCTGGCTCAACGCATGCCGCCGGCACTGTCTGTCTGGCCCAGAAGCTGCCCCGGGGAACGGGTCCTGTCAACATCCGGCGCCGGGAGTCGAGGGGGAGGCGGGCCGCTCCCCCCGCGCGACCTCACTCCGGCTTCTCGAAGACGAGCATCTTGGCGAGGAAGACCAGGTCGGACGCGCCCTGGACCAGGCCGGCTTCCTCGAACATCGCGTTCAGGTCGTGCCGGACATAGTCGGTGAAATAGGGCTCGTGGAAGGCCTGGGGGAAATACTGGAGCAGCCCGTCCATCTGCGGCCGGTCGCCTTCCTGGAGACTGTCGAGAAAGACGAGCATGCCCCCCGGCCGCAGGACGCGGGCGATCTCCCGCGAGACCTGGATGCGGACGTCGCGGGGAAGTTCGTGGAACAGGAAGATGCAGGTCACGATGTCGACGCTGGCGTCGGCAAGTGGCAGGGCGGTCGCGTCGGCCTCCGTCAGCATCGTACCCGGCCAGGCGGCGAGCCGTCGGCGCGCCTCGGCCAGATAGGGCAGGGAGAGGTCGACCCCGATCGCGGCGATCGACGGATGGTTGTCGCGAAGGAAGGTCAGGAACTGCCCCGTGCCGCAGGCGAGGTCGAGCGCGACCGCCCGGCGGCGTGCCGTCCGGCGCCGGTTCCGGAGCCAATGATGGACCGGCACCAAGGCCTGGCGGCGCATGGCGTCGGCGCCGCCGCCGAACAGCACCTCGACCTGATGGTCGTAGAGCCGTGCGGAGTGCTCCGAAAGATAGCCGTCGGTCTGGAAGTGGAAGTTCTGGACGTAGTAGCGGGGCAGCCCCGCGGCGCCGGGCGGCGGCCGTTGCGCGACCTCCCTCGCGCCGCGCCGGCGGCGCCGGTCGTGGACTCGCGGCACCTCGTCGAAGAACAGGCGTGCCT
>JAJUFW010000116.1 GCA_029263555.1 Alphaproteobacteria bacterium | reverse complement strand
GAAGATCATGAGGCCCAGCACGAACATGCGCCCTGCGCCGTAGCGGTCGGTCAGCCGGCCGCAGACGAGTAGGAGGCCGCTGAAAGGCAGGCCATAGGCGACTTGCAGTAGCAGGACCTCGGCAGCGGAGAGCCAAGCTCCGCCGCCACCGTCGGCAGGGGAAACATGATGAGCGCGATCGTGAAGATCAGCGTCGATTGGACGGCGGCACCTCCGGGTGGTCCGGGATGCGCCTTTCGTCAGGCGAGCCGCTCGCAGGCCGCGGAAATCCGGCTCAACGCTTCCTCCAGCTCTCCTCTTCCCGTCGCATAGGAGATGCGGAAATAGGGCGAAAGCCCGAAGGCCGAGCCCGGAACGACGGCGACATGCGCCTCTTCGAGCAGGTAGTCGGTGAAGTCGGAATCGGTTTCGAGGCGTTTTCCCGACGGCGTGGTGCGGCCGAGCAGCCCGCCGCAGCCGGCAAAGGTGTAGAACGCGCCTTCAGGCGTGCGACAGTCTATGCCGTCGATCGCATTGAGGCCGGAAACGACCAGGTCGCGCCGCTGCCGGAAGCTTTCTCGACGGTCCTTCAGGAAGTCCTGCGGGCCGCTCAGGGCCTCGACGGCCGCCGCCTGGCTGACGGAGCAGGGGCAAGAGGTCGCCTGGCTCTGGATGACCGCCATGGCCTTGATGAGTGCCTTCGGCCCCCCGGCATAGCCTATCCGCCAGCCGGTCATCGCATAGGCCTTGGACACGCCGTTGACGGTCAGCGCGCGCTCCTTGAGGCGCGGTCCGATCGCCACAGGCGTGACGAACCTGAAGCCGTCATAGACGATGTGCTCGTAAATGTCGTCGGCCATCAGCCAGACATGCGGATGGCGTAGAAGCACGTCGATCAGCGGCCGGTAGTCGGCCTCGGCATAGGCCGCACCCGAGGGGTTCGACGGCGAATTCAGCAGCACCCAGCGCGTCTTCCGCGTGATCGCGGCCTCGAGCTGGTCCGCCCGGAGACGGAATCCGGCCGCGGCGTCGCAGGGGACCAGGACCGGAACGCCGCCGCAGATCTCGACGATGTCGGAATAGGACGTCCAGTAGGGCGTCGGGATGATGACCTCGTCGCCCGGGTCGATCGTCGCCGTGAAGGCGTTGAACAGGATCTGCTTGGCGCCGGTGGCGACCGCGATCTCGTCCAGGGCGTAGTCGACGCCGTTCTCGCGGCGGAACTTGTCGACGATCGCCTGCTTCAGCTCAGGCGTGCCGTCGAGCGCGGTGTATTTCGTCGCCCCCCTGTCGATGGCGGCCTTCGCCGCTTCCTTGACGTTGTCCGGCGTGTCGAAGTCCGGCTCTCCGGCCCCCAGGACGATGACCGGCAGGCCTTGGCGCTTCATGGCCGCGGCGCGGGCGCCGATCTGCAGGATCTTCGACACCCCGACCGAGGCGATGCGGGAAGCGGGCCTGAAGCCCGCCTCCCCGCTCTGGCCGACCGCCGACATCCTGCCTACTCGATGTCGAAGGACACGCCCTGCGCCAGGGGCAGCGCGTTCGAGTAGTTCACGGTGTTGGTGGCGCGGCGCATATAGGCCTTCCACGCGTCCGAGCCGGATTCGCGACCGCCGCCGGTCTCCTTCTCGCCGCCGAAGGCGCCGCCGATCTCGGCGCCCGAGGTGCCGATATTGACGTTGGCGATGCCGCAGTCGGAGCCTTCGGCCGACAGGAAGCGCTCGGCCTCCCGCATGTTGAGCGTGAAGATCGAGGACGACAGGCCGGCCGCGACGGCGTTGTGCTCCTCCAAGACCGCGTCGAAGTCGGAATACTTCATGACGTAGAGGATCGGCGCGAAGGTCTCTTCGAGGACCGGGCCGGTCTGCTTCGGCATTTCGACCAGCGCGGGCTTCACGTAGTACGCCGTTTCCTTGCCCGCCTCCAACACGCGCTCGCCGCCGGTGACGATGCCGCCCGCGGCCTTGGCGGCTTCCAGCGCCTTCTGCATGTTGTCGAAGGCGGACTTGTCGATCAGCGGACCGACCAGGGCCGAGGTTTCGAGCGGATTGCCGACCGAAACGCTCTGATAGGCCTTCTTCAGGCGCGGGACGAGCTGGTCGTAGACGCTTTCATGGACGAAGAGGCGGCGCAGCGTCGTACAGCGCTGGCCGGCCGTGCCCATAGCACCGAAGGCGATGGCCCGGAGCGCCATGTCGAGGTCGGCCGACGGGCAGACGATGCCGGCATTGTTGCCGCCGAGCTCGAGGATCGAGCGGGCGAAGCGCCTGGCTAGGCGCGGGGCAACTTCGCGGCCCATGCGGGTCGAACCCGTCGCCGAGACGAGGGCCACCCTGGGATGGTCGACCAGGACCTCACCGACGGTTCGGTCGCCGATCAGGACCTGGCTGAGGGCCTTCGGCGCGTCGCCGAAGCGGGCGATGGCGCGGTCCAGGATCGCCTGGCAGGCAAGCGCGGTCAGCGGCGTCTTCTCCGACGGCTTCCAGACGACGGGATCGCCGCAGACCAGGGCAAGCGCGGTGTTCCAGGACCAGACGGCGACCGGGAAGTTGAACGCCGTGATGACGCCGACGACGCCCAGCGGATGCCAGGTTTCCATCATGCGGTGGCCGGGCCGCTCGGTCGTGATGGTCAGGCCGTAGAGCTGGCGGGACAGGCCGACGGCGAAGTCGCAGATGTCGATCATCTCCTGCACTTCGCCCAGACCTTCGGACGGGATCTTGCCCGCCTCGATGGAAACGAGGCGCCCCAGGTCGGCCTTGGCGGCGCGCAGTTCCTCGCCCAGCAGGCGAACCAGTTCGCCGCGCTTGGGCGCCGGCACCATGCGCCACGCCTTGAAGGCGTCATGGGCCGCCTCGACGGCCTTGCCGGCATCCGCCGCCGAAGCGGTCCTGACCCTGGCGATCTCCTCTCCGCTCACCGGGCTGAACGAGGGCATGTCGCCGCTGGTCCAGGCTTCGCGCGGCACGCCCAGCTTGTCCAGAATGCCGGCCGCCTCTTGCTTCACATCGACGCTCTTGCTCATCGTCTTTTCTCTACTGTCTTGAGGGATGCATCAGGTTGGTATCGCTGCCGCCAAGGCCGTCGGAACGCGACGGACCGGTGGCGCGGGAAGGGGGCTTCCGTCCACGCCGACGAAAACCGGCGAACGCCGTCGGCTCGGGGGCCACGGCGATCGGCGGAAGCCGGCCCCGACCGCTCCCCGCGGTCCGCGACGCTGCGCCTCGATCTCGGCCGCTCCGCTCATCGCGCTCCCGTCATTCGGCTGCGATCGGCATCTCGACGACGGCGAGGCAGCTTTCCATCGAGGTCCGTTCGATCTCGGCGTAATGCGCGAATTCGTCAAGCACGGAAGCGCCGAGAGCGCGCTCGAACATGAGCCGGTTGGGGCTCGCCACGAATTCCTGCGCGGCGTCGTCCCCGAGATTCGACTGAAAGATGCCGGCCGCGCTCACCGGAAGGAAGTCCTCGTAGACGATCGGATCGAACTGCACGAGCCCCTCGGCGATCGCCGTCTCGAGATCGGTCTTCCGCCCGGCGGCGGCGCGACCCTTCTCGGTCAGCGAGTAGCGGAAATAGCCGAGGCCCTCCTGGCGGATCTCGTTCCAGTCGTCCGGGAACTCCTTGAACACCTCGGCGAGGGTGGCTTCGTACTCGGGCGCGTTGGAGCCGTCCGGCGCCGGAACGATCCGGGCGCGGGTCCGGTCGAGCAGAGTGTCGTAGAGCGTCCGGCCCTTGGGCGTCAGGGCGATTCCCCTCTGCTCGATCTCGCCGAAGCGCGCGGTGTGCGAGCCGGGACGCCATTCGCCGTTCTCGCCGATGAAGGAGACGGGTTCCTCCAGGGCCTTGAACGAGGTCTGGCGCAGCAGGATGGGGCAGTTCCGCGACGGCGGCCCCTCGACCACCGCCTTGGGCGCGATGCCGAATTCCGGCATCAGCGCCTGCACCTTGTCGATGTCGAGGGTGCGCGGGGTGAGATGGTTGATGTGCGGCCCCCTGAAGGAGACGACATCGGCGACCAGCCGGTGCGCGGCATGCAGGCGCCTGTACATGTCCGCATCGACGATCGCCCTGTCGTGCCAGCGGAATGTCTCCAGGATCTCGCCCACGAAGCGGGTGGCGTCGGCCTGGTCGAGGCCGCCGTCGCGCTCGGCCTTTTCGATCAGGGCGATGGCCCCGTCGGTGAATATCCTGCGGCTGGCCAGCACCTCGGCCGCCTCGCGGCGCAGACTCTCGTCCTCGATGAGGTCGAGGCGCAGCAGCGAGGTGAAGACACGGAAGGGGTTGCGCTTCAGGCTCGCGTCCTCGACCGGACGGAAGGCCGTCGAATGGACCGGAACACCGGCCGTGGACAGGTCGTAATAGCCGACCGGGTACATGCCCATGACGGCGAAGGCGCGGCGCATCATCGACAGTTCTTCCGGGGTGCCGAGACGGATCGCGCCGTGGCGTTCCTCGGAAATCCGGTCGAGCGAATCCGTTTCCTCCAGCCGCTTCTTCAGTTCGGGCCGGGCCGACAGCGTCTCGTCGTTCACCTTGGCGACGAGAGACATCAGCGTGCCGTAGGCCGGTACTTCGTCACGGTACATGGCCGACATGGCGGCGGAAAACGCCGCGCGGATCTCGTCGGCCGGAACAATGCGGGAAACGGTCATATGCCGGAACTCACGACCTGAGATTGTCATTCTGTTTTTTGATTATATCCTGCCCGAAACCGTCGATCTCATGATCGTTGCGCCTGTTTCGATGCGAGTTTGGAATGAACTTGAGCAGATCCTCGATTCCGGACCTGGCCGTGCTCCAGGCGTTCGAATGCGCGGCGCGGCATGGCAACTTCACCAAGGCCGCGATTGAGCTGAACCTGACGCAGAGCGCGATCAGCCGTCAGATCAGGACGCTCGAGACCCAGCTCGGCGTGCTTCTGTTCGAGCGGGTGCGCAAGCGGGTCCTCCTGTCGTCGGCCGGCCGGCAGCTCCTGCCGGCGGTGCGCCGGCTCCTGCTCCAGTCCGAGGAGATGGTGTTGCGGGCCCGCGCCAGCGCGGACGGCAAGTGCGTCTTGTCCATCGCCACCCTTCCGACCTTCGGCAGCCGCTGGCTGGTGCCGCGCCTGCCCGATTTCCTGGCGCGGCACCCCGGCGTGGCCGTCGACATCGCGTCCCGGTCCCAGCCCTTCGACTTTCCGTCGGAGGATTTCGACCTCGCCATCCATTACGGACAGCCGGTCTGGGCGCATGCGACGTGCACCTATCTGTGCAGCGAAATCATCCTGCCGGTGGCAAGCCCGGCCCTGATCGAAGAGTGTGCGATCGGCGGGCCGGAAGACTTGGAGACGAAGCCCCTCCTGCATCTGGCGACGCGGCCGAAGCTCTGGGCCGAATGGTTCCAGTTGAACGGGCTCGACTGGACGCAGGCCTATAGGGGAAACCGCTTCGACCAGTTCGCCATGATCATCGAGGCGACCATCCGCGGCATGGGCTTCTCCCTGCTGCCGCTCTACCTCATCGAGAACGAGATCGCGTCCGGCAGCCTCAAGGTCGTGTTCGACCGTCCGATGCCGACGGACAATAGCTACTATGTCGTCCTGCCGGAGGGAAAGCAGGAGAGCGCGCTTGGCCGGGCCTTCCAGAGCTGGCTTCTGGAGCAGGTCGGGCGCAACGGAAAGCGGGCGGCAGCGTAGCCGACGCGGGGAGAGGGGCGGCCCCGCGCGCCAGCGACAGCAAGACACAGATTGCGTGGCTGTCAATGACGCCGGAGGGCTTTATGAATCCTGCGCGCCCGCTCGCTGATCGTCCTGAGCATGCTTGTGGAACAGTTCCGCCTCGGCGAAGAACGCCACCCCTGCTCGGTCTGGGCGATGCGCGGTCCGGGCATCATCCGACGGCCTCGAAGATGCCGGTATCGAGGAAGGTGTCGAGCATCTCCCGATAGGGGGCTATGTCGATCGCGTTCTCCTTAAGCCAGTCCGGATTGTAGTAGGTCGAGGTGTAGCGGTCGCCGCTGTCGCAGATCAGCGACACGAGCGAGCCTTCCTCGCCGGCCGCCATCATGCAGCTTGCGATCCAGCAGAGCCCGAAAAAGTTCGTGCCCGTGGACCCGCCGACCCGGCGGAATAGGCGTTCCGAAAGGACATGCATCGCGGCGATGGAGGCGGCGTCCGGGATCTTGATCATGTGATCGATGACGCCCGGGATGAACGAGGGCTCGACGCGCGGGCGTCCGACGCCCTCGATGCGCGAGGGGCGGTCGCAGACGACGCTGAAGTCGTTGCTGCAATAGGCGTCGTAGAAGGCGGAATGCTCGACATCGACGACGCAGAGCCGCGTCCTGAAATTGCGATAGCGGATGTATCGGCCGATGGTGGCGGATGTGCCGCCCGTGCCGGCGCTCATCACCACCCAGGCCGGCTCCGGGTGGCGTTCCTCGCGCATCTGCTCGAAGATGCTCTCGGCGATGTTGTTGTTGCCGCGCCAGTCGGTCGCCCTCTCGGCGAAGGTGAACTGATCGAGATAGTGGCCCCCCGTTTCCTCGGCGAGCCGGGCGGCGGCCTCGTAGACTTCGGCCGGATCGTCCACGAACTGGCAGCGGCCGCCGAAGCGTTCGATGGCTTCGATCTTCGGCCTGCTGGTGGAACGCGGCACGACGGCGATGAAGGGCAGCCCCAGCAGATGGGCGAAATAGGCCTCGCTGACAGCCGTCGACCCTGAAGAGGCCTCGACCAGGGTGGTTCCGCTCCTGATCTTGCCGTTGCAGATGCCGTAGAGGAACAGGGACCGCGCCAGCCGGTGCTTGAGGCTTCCGGTCGGGTGCGTCGATTCATCCTTCAGATAGATCGAAATGCCCTTGAGACCCGGGAAGACCGGGTTGACCAGGTGGGTATCCGCCGAGCGTCTGCCGTCTCCCTGGAGAATGCCGATGGCCTGCCGCGCCCATTCGCGGTCGACGCTCGGTGGAAGCTGCATGATCGGAGGACAGGCTGCACGGGCGGGCATTTCAGGCATCCGCGGCAAGGGCGAGGGGGATGGCAACCGGATCAAACATCGTCTTTCTCCCACAAAGCGGGTCTTGCGCCGAAGGGGTCGGCCGCCATGCGGCAGTTGCCGGCCTCCAGCCTGAAGACCCGGGCATCGGACGCCCCGTAGGCCGGCCAGAAGCCGGCGGACATCTGCGGCGTCTCGTCCCGGATGAAGAATGGCCAGAGGTCATGCGCGACCCGGGCGAATGCCTGAGAGAACGCTGGACGGCAGCGGCCGCTGTGACGCAAGCATCGAGCCTGTCGATGCGTATCATCCTCGGACGATCCTTGCCTACGAGATGAACGGCCGGCCGCTCGGCATCCCCGCGGTGCTCCGCTGCGCCTGAGGGGGGAGCGGCAACCGGCCTACAAGCTGGCGAAATACATCATGCGGATCGCGTCGGTCGACAGCTTTGCCCATCTTGGGTCGGAAGCGGGGATATGAAGCGGATAGGGCCGCGTGAAACAAGTAATCGGATGCGTCTCACGGCATCCTCGCTCGTTCGGCGTCCCGGGGGGGGGTATGATCGTGGCGATAGATGGCGAGTTCCTAAAGTGTCGTCGCGCGACCTCGAGGAGGCGGGAGCGGAAACACCCTTGATTCCATGCGGCGCGGGGCGAAGATGTCGCCGCAACCGGTCAGGAACGACATGAAGACGATCGGAATCCTGGGAGGCATGTCCGCGGCCTCCACGCAGATCTACTATCGCAAAATGTGCGAGATCGCGCGGCAGCGGCTGGGTGGCTTGCATTCGCCCGAACTGCTGATCCGCTCGCTCGATTTCGCGAGGATCGAGGCGTTGCAGGCCGGCGGCCGATGGGACGAGGCCGGGCGCGTCCTGAATGCCGAGGCCAAGGCGCTGGAGCGCGGCGGCGCCGACTTCATCGTGCTGGCGACG
>JAJUFW010000074.1 GCA_029263555.1 Alphaproteobacteria bacterium | reverse complement strand
TGGATCCCTTCCAGCCGGAGAAGGCGGAAGACGTCGAGAAGCTGAAGGCGTTGCAGGCCGAGATACACGAGAACTTCAAGGCTCAAGTCCGCGAACGGCGCGGGGCGAAGCTGAAGGCCGAGGACGGCGTGCTGTTCGAGGGCGAGTTCTGGACCGGCCGGACGGCGCAGTCGCTGGGGCTGGTCGACGGGATCGGGCACATGCGGCCGATACTCCGGGAGAAGTTCGGGGATCGGGTGAAGCTTCGGCTCGTCGGCCAGGAACGGGCATGGCTTCGGCGGCGGTTCAGCTTCACCGGAAGTTCCGGAGGAAGCCTCGTCGAAGGCTGGGCCGGCGAGGCCCTGGCCGCGGTGGAGGAGAGGGCGCTTTGGCAGCGCTTCGGGCTCTAGCGTCCATCCGGATGCGGCTTTTCTGCGATAGGGCCGGCGGCCGCTTGACCCCATCCGCCGGCAGGCTCTAAACAGCGCTATGCTCAGCCTGCCCAAGCTGCTCCTTCTGCTCGCGGTCATCGGCGCCGTCTGGTACGGCTTCCGGATGTTCGCGCAGATTCAGGCCGCCCGCGAGAAGGAGGGGGACGGAACCAAGGTCCGCGGCGCGCGTTCGTCGCGCCGCACAATACCGGCGCAGGACCTTGTCCTCTGCGAGAAATGCAAATCCTACGTGACGCCGGAAGGCAGCGGCTGCCGGCGGGGCGACTGCCCCTATGATCGTTGAGCGACCGCACCATCCCTTTCCGCCGGACGCCCCTTCGGACGGGCGCGGCGGCGTTCACAAAAATTGCCCTGCTACGTTCGCCTGCGGCCGCTTGATCGTGTGCAATCCGCCCACTATGGTGCGCCGCATCATAACCGCCCACGAGACATAGCGTCCTTCGATGGTCAAGGTCAGCGATCCGCCGCGATCCTTCCAAGAAATCATCCTGCGCCTCCAGACCTTTTGGGCGTCCCGCGGCTGCGTGATCCTGCAGCCCTACGACATGCAGGTCGGGGCCGGCACCTTCCATCCCGCGACGACGCTGCGCGCGCTTGGCCCCGAACGGCAATGGAACTGCGCCTATGTACAGCCCTCGCGCCGGCCGACCGACGGCCGCTACGGCGAGAATCCGAACCGGCTGCAGCACTACTACCAGTTCCAGGTGCTCCTGAAGCCGTCACCGGCCAATAGCCAGGAACTCTATCTGGAAAGCCTCTATGCCCTCGGCATCGACCCGTCGATGCACGACATCCGCTTCGTCGAGGACGACTGGGAAAGCCCGACCCTCGGCGCCTGGGGTCTCGGATGGGAGGTCTGGTGCGACGGCATGGAAGTCACCCAGTTCACCTATTTCCAGCAGGTCGGCGGCATCGAATGCGATCCCGTTCCGGTCGAACTGACCTACGGGCTCGAACGGCTGGCGATGTACCTTCTCGGCAAGGACAACGTCTACGACATGCCGTTCAACGACCCGGACGCGCCGGGCGCCAAGACCTATGGCGACGTGTTCCTGCGCAACGAGCGGGAACAGTCGGCGTACAACTTCGAATACGCGGACACCGACGCCCTGCTGCGCCATTTCCGCGATGCCGAGGCCGAATGCCAGGCCCTGATCGCCAAGCGGCTTGCCCTGCCGGCCTATGACCAGGCCATCAAGGCCAGTCATCTCTTCAATCTGCTGGATGCGCGCGGCGTCATCAGCGTTGTCGAACGCGCAGCCTATATCGGCCGCGTTCGCGCCCTGGCAAAGGCTTGCTGCGAGATGTGGCTGGACGCTGCGTAGTTCGTTATCCCATCTGCCGCGTTCGCGCGGGGTGTCCCCTCGGCCGGTTCCGGACCGGAGTCGGCAGGACGGAGGGGCGCCAGCGCGGCCGGCCAACATCGGTTCGTGACCATGGCCGAATTCCTGCTTGAGCTCTATTGCGAGGAGATCCCGGCGCGCATGCAGGCGCGGGCGGCTGAGGATCTGAAGGCCCTCATCGAGAAGGGGCTGAAGGACGCCGGCCTCGCCTTTGCCCGGCTCGATGCCCATGTGACGCCGCGTCGCCTCGCCCTCGTCGCCGACGGTCTGCCGGTCAAGCAGCCCGACGTGGTCGAAGAACGGAAGGGCCCGAAGGTCGATGCGCCCCAGCCCGCGATCGACGGGTTTCTCCGCTCGACCGGGCTGACGCTGGACCAGTGCGAACAGCGCGACACGCCCAAGGGGCCGGTCTGGTTCGCGGTGGTGCGCCGTCCGGGGCGCCCGACGGCGGAGGTTCTGGCCGAGATCGTAGGCTCGGCCATCGGCGCCTTCGTCTGGCCGAAGAGCATGCGGTGGGGCGAAAGCGGATTCCGCTGGGTGCGTCCGCTCCACCACGTCCTGGCCTTATTCGACGGAAAGGTTCTGCCGGGCGGGCTCGACCTCAACGGCGGCGTCCGGTTCGACTTCACGGACGAGACACGCGGCCACAGGTTCCTTGCGCCCGCACCCGTCCGGGTCACGTCCTTCGACGATTATCGCGAAAAACTGGCGCGCGCCTCGGTCGTTCTCGACCGAGAGGAGCGCAAGCGCCTGATCGTCCAAGAGATCTCCAGGCTTGCCGCCGCGGAAGGGCTGCGGCTCAAGGAGGATCCGGGCCTTCTGGAGGAGGTCGCCGGCCTGGTCGAATACCCGGTCGTGCTTCTTGGCCGGATCGACGACAGCTTCATGAGCCTGCCGGCCGAGGTGCTGACCACCTCGATGCGCACGCACCAGAAATATTTCGCGCTCGAGCGTGCCGACGGATCGCTCGCGCCACGCTTCGCCGTGGTCGCGAACACGACGACCCGGGACGGCGGCGCGACCGTCGTCGCCGGCAACGAGAAGGTGTTGCGCGCCCGGCTTTCCGATGCGCGGTTCTTCTGGGATCAGGACCGGAAGGTGCCGCTGGCCGACCGGGTGGCCGCGCTCGGCAAGATCACCTTCCACGAGAAGCTGGGTACCATGGCCGAGAAGGTCGACCGGATGATCGCTCTGGTCGGCGACCTGGCGGACCTCGGCGGCGATTCCGACCGCGCGACCCGGGCGGCGCTTCTGGCCAAGGCCGATCTCGTCACCGGGATGGTCGGCGAATTCCCCGAACTGCAGGGACTTATGGGCGGCTATTACGCGGCCGCTCAGGGCGAGGACGAAGCCGTCGTCCAGGCGATCGCCGAGCACTACAGGCCGGCCGGCCCCAACGACCGGTGCCCGTCCGCGCCGCTCGCGGTGCGGGTCGCGCTCGCCGACAAGCTCGACACGCTCGTCGGCTTCTTCGCCATCGACGAGAAGCCGACCGGAAGCCGGGATCCGTTCGCGCTGCGCCGGGCCGCTCTCGGCATCATCAGGCTGATCCGCGAGAACGGCCACCGGGTTCCGCTCGGACGCCTCGTCGGCGCAGCGCACCAGCTCTACCTCACCCAGGGCCGGAAGCTGCAGCCGCGGGAGACCGTGCAGGCCGATCTCATGGCCTTCTTCGCCGACCGGCTGAAGGTCGCGCTGCGGGAGCAGGGCGTCCGTCACGACCTGATCGACGCGGTCTTCGCGCTCGGTGGAGAGGACGATCTCGTGCGCCTGCTCGCCCGGGTCGAGGCGCTGACCGGGTTCCTCGGCACCGATGACGGCGCAAATCTTCTGACCGCCTATCGCCGCGCCGGCAACATCGTCCGGATCGAGGCCAAGAAGGACGGCATCGAGGAATATGGGGAGGTCGACGCGGCCCGCCTGGACGCGCCGGAGGAGCAGGCGCTTCACGCGGCCCTCGAGGCGGTCCGGGCCGAGCTTCAGCCTCTTCTGGGCGCCGAGCGCTTCGCCGACGCCATGGGCGTACTGGCCGGGCTGCGCGCGCCCGTCGATGCCTTTTTCGACCGTGTGACGGTCAACGCCGACGATCCCGCATTGCGGACGAACCGACTGGCGCTCCTGTCCAGGATCGTCGGAACAATGAACTCGGTTGCGGATTTCTCCCACGTGGAGGGATGAGCCGCGACTGGAGCAATCTCTGGAGACTGACTCCCTCGTCCCTGCCGCTCGCCAATGCAAAGGGCCGCCGAATCCCTGGCCTTGTGCAGGTGCCGGGGGCGTCTACTCCGTTCCCGGTCCCCGATCCTATCCCGGATGTGGGGCCATGGCCTGTGAGGCCGTCCGGCAGCGGACGGCGATGCTGGGGAGAGCATCGATGACCGTGACCATGAACAAATGGGTGTATGCGTTCGGCGCCGGCACGGCCGAAGGCCGCGCCGACATGAAGAACCTTCTAGGCGGAAAAGGCGCCAACCTGGCGGAGATGAGCCGCCTGGGCCTTCCGGTACCGCCCGGATTTACGATCACCACCGACGTCTGCACCTACTTCTACGATCATGGCAAGCAGTACCCGCCGGATCTGAAGGACCATGTGGCCCACGCGATGGCGGTCGTCGAAGAACAGACCGGTATGAAGTTCGGGGATCCGGCGAATCCCCTCCTTGTCTCGGTCCGTTCGGGCGCCCGGGCCTCCATGCCGGGCATGATGGACACGGTTCTCAATCTCGGTCTCAACGACGAGACGGTGGAAGGTCTGGCCCGGAAGACGGGCGATGCGCGGTTCGCTTATGACAGCTACCGCCGTTTCATCCAGATGTATGGCGACGTCGTGCTGGGCGTCGACCATTACCGGTTCGAGGATGTGCTGGACGGCGTCAAGCGTGACCGCAACCTTTCGACCGATCCGGAACTGACCGCGGAGGACTGGAAGGAGGTCATCGACGGCTACAAGCAGGTGATCCAGGACCAGCTCGGCCAGCCCTTCCCGCAGGACCCGCAGGCGCAGCTCTGGGGCGCGATCGGCGCCGTGTTCGGATCCTGGATGAACCAGCGGGCGATCACCTATCGTCGGCTTCACGAGATCCCGGCAAGCTGGGGAACCGCCGTCAACATCCAGGCCATGGTGTTCGGCAACATGGGCGACGATTGCGCGACGGGCGTCGCCTTCACCCGCAATCCCTCGACCGGCGAGAACCTCTTCTACGGCGAATACCTGATCAACGCCCAGGGCGAGGACGTGGTCGCCGGCATCCGCACGCCCCAGCCGCTCACGATCGCGGCGCGCAAGGAGGGCGAAATCGACCTGCCGTCGCTCGAGGAACTCATGCCGGAGACGTACCGGCAGCTCTGCGAAATCCGCGAGCGCCTAGAGCGCCATTACAAGGACATGCAGGATATCGAGTTCACGATCCAGCAGGGTCGCCTCTATATCCTGCAGACCCGCAGCGGCAAGCGGACGGCCGCGGCGGCGCTCAAGATCGCGGTCGACATGTGCCGCGAGGGCCTGATCGACGAGGCCGAGGCCGTGCGCCGGATCCAACCGGCCTCGCTGGACCAGCTGCTTCACCCGACCCTGGACCCGAAGGCCGAGCGCAACGTCCTGGCCCGGGGCCTGCCGGCCTCTCCCGGCGCCGCTTCCGGCAAGATCGTGTTGACCGCCGACGAGGCCGAAACCCAGGCGCAGCTTGGCAATCGGGTCATCCTCGTCCGCGAGGAGACGAGCCCCGAGGACATCCACGGCATGCACGCCGCGGCCGGCATCCTCACCACCCGCGGCGGCATGACCAGCCACGCCGCCGTGGTGGCGCGCGGCATGGGGCGGTGCTGCGTCTCCGGTGCGGGCGACATCCGCATCGACCACAAGACCCGATCGATCTTCGTGCGCGGCGTGACCCTGAAGGCGGGCGACATCATCACGCTCGACGGTTCGACCGGCGAGGTGATGCTGGGTGAGGTTCCGACGATCCAGCCGGAGCTGTCGGGCGACTTTGCCGTGCTGATGGGCTGGGCCGACAAGATCCGCCGGATGAAGATCCGGGCGAATGCCGAAACCCCGGCCGACGCCCGCACCGCCGTCAAGTTCGGCGCCGAAGGCATCGGCCTGTCGCGGACCGAGCACATGTTCTTCGAGGCGGACCGCATCGTTGCCGTCCGGCGCATGATCGTCGCCGAAACCGAGGAGGAGCGGCGCGCGGCGCTGAACGAGCTGCTGCCGATGCAGCGGCAGGACTTCGTCGAGCTGTTCCGGATCATGCGGGGACTGCCGGTCACGATCCGCTTGCTGGACCCGCCGCTGCACGAGTTCCTGCCCCGGTCGGAGGAGGACTTCGCCGAGGTCGCCAAGGCGGCCGGCGTCGATCCCCTGAAGATCCGCCACCGGGCGATCCAGCTTCAGGAATCGAATCCAATGCTGGGCCATCGGGGCTGCCGCCTGGGGATCGCCTATCCCGAAATCTCGGAAATGCAGGTCCGGGCGATCTTCGAGGCCGTCGCCCAGGTCCAGCGCGAGGACGGTTCGACCGTCGAGCCCGAGATCATGATCCCGCTGGCCTTCTCGAAGGCCGAGCTGGATATCCTGAAGAAGGTGATCGACCGGGTCGCCGGCGAGGTCGAGCAGGCGACCGGCATCAAGCTGAACTATCTGGTCGGCACCATGGTCGAGCTGCCGCGCGCCGCGCTGAAGGCCGGCGAATTGGCAGAGACGGCCGAGTTCTTCTCGTTCGGCACCAACGACCTGACCCAGACCACCTTCGGCATCAGCCGCGACGACGCGGCGTCGTTCCTGCCGGCCTACCAGGCCCAGGGCATCATCGAGCAGGATCCCTTCGTCACCCTGGACCAGGAGGGCGTCGGCGAACTGGTCCGCATCGGCGTCGAACGCGGCCGGGCCGTCCGTCCGAACATCAAGCTCGGCATCTGCGGAGAGCATGGGGGCGATCCGGCCTCGATCGATTTCTGCGAGCGGGTCGGCCTCGACTATGTCAGCTGCTCTCCCTACCGGGTGCCGATCGCCCGGCTGGCGGCCGCGCAGGCAAGCCTCGCGGCCCAGAAGAAATAGGCGATGAATTGCGGCGGGCGGCTCTTCGGGCCGCCCGCCGACGTGTGGACCTGCCGTGCCATCGGGACTTTCGGGCTTGCCCCCGGCCGCCGGCGGCGGCCATCTTCCGGCCCTGATGGAAACCTCGTTCCTGACATTGCGGACCGGCGCCCGGTTGCGCCTTGCCAGCTGGCGGGCGGCGTCCGCCCGGTCGCGCGGTACCGTGCTTCTGCTCACCGGCCGGTCGGAACCTGTCGAGAAATACGAGGAGACGGCGGGCGATCTCCTGGCGAGGGGCTTTGCCGTTCATTCCCTGGACTGGCGCGGGCAGGGGCTTTCCGACCGGTTCCTCGCCGACCGCGAACGCTGTCACGTCGACGATTTCGCGATCCTGGTCGCCGATCTGGCCGAGGTGGTCGATCGTGTGGTTCTGCCGGCGGCCGGCGGCCGGCCGCTCGTCATGCTGGGGCATTCGATGGGCGGCATGCTCGGCCTGCGCTTCCTGGCGGAGCATCCGGGGCATGTCAGGCGTGCCGCCTTTACGGCACCGATGGTCGGGATCCAGGCGCTGAGGCGGGCACGATGGCTGCTGGCCGGGCTCGCCGACCTGGCCGTGGCGCGCGGCCGCGCGGGCGATTATGCGCTGGGGCAGGGTGATTTCGACCCGGACCTCCGCAGTTTCGCCGGAAACCGACTGACCTCCGACCCGGCCCGGTTCGAGGTGCATCGGCGCGCCTTCCAGACGAATCCCGAGCTGCGCGTCGGCGGCGTGACCTGGGGCTGGCTTGCGGCCGCGTGCCGGTCGACCCGGCTGCTGCTTACGCCGGCCTATGCGCGCCGGATCACGGTCCCGGTGCTGATCGCCAGCGCCGGACGCGAGGCGCTGGTCGACAACGCAGCCCAGAAGCGTCTTGCCCAATTCCTGCCCGACTGCACCTTCACGACCTATCCGGACGCGCTCCACGAAATCCTGATGGAACGGGATGAAATAAGGGATGGCTTTCTTTCGGACTTCGACCGCTTTCTGGAAAGGCACGGGATATGAGAACCGGCGCCGCCGCGGCTGCGGGGCCCTGGACGGGACGACGACGCTGACCGGTACCGTTTCCCGGGTGCTGTATCGGGCCGTGATGGTCCTGCTTTCGATTCTATGCCTGCCGGTCACGGCCCCGGCGGCGGAAGCCGATGCCCAGCCGGTCGACCTGGAACTGGTCCTCGTCGTCGACGCGTCGGCCAGCATTTCCGGCAATGTCCTGGAGTTCCAGCTGCGCGGCCACGCGGCCGCGTTCCGGGACGAACGGGTCGCCGCTGCCGTGACCTCCGGGCCGGTGGGGGCGATCGCCGTGACGCTTGCACAATTCTCCGATCCCAACAGCCTCGAGGTCCTGATCCCCTGGACGCGGCTGGGCACCAGGGAGGAGGTCGCGCAATTCGCCGATGCGATCGCGGCGGCGCCGCGGAACGCCCGCACAGGTTCGACCGCCATCGGCAGCGCCATTCGCGATGCCACGCGCCTGTTCGACGGCAATGGCTTCGACGCCGTCCAGCGCACGATCGACCTCACGAGCAATGGCTTCTCCAATGCCGGCCTGGATCCGGCGCTCGCGCGGGATCTTGCGGAACAGGCGGGGGTGACGATCAACGCGATCGCCATCCTCAACGACTTCGACTGGCTTGAATTCTACTACCGGCAAAGCGTCATCGGCGGGGTCGGCGCCTTCGTGCGCACCGCCACCGACAGCGACAGCTTCCGGGACGCCCTGATCCAGAAGCTGATCGACGAGATGGTCTGGCAGCCGGCCCTCCCCGGGCAGAGAGGGCGGGCTTTCGGCTGATCTAGAAAGCAGCGTAGGCCGGCTTCTCGGCCCGGAGCGCCACGTCGCCTGCCGTCAGTCCCTGCGCATCCATCGCCTCCAGCCGGATGAGCGCGATGCCGCGGTTGCCGAGGCCGCTGCGGACCTCGCCGACCTCCTTTCCGTCGAGCAGGATCGGGGTTCCGGGCGCCGGCACCGGACCGTCGGCCTCGATCCCGACGAGGCGCTTCTTGACCAGCCCGCGATATTTGGTTCGGGCCGTCAGTTCCTGGCCCACATAGCAGCCCTTGTCCCAGGAGATCCCGTTCAACTCGTCGAAATTGCTTTCCATGAGCGTCGACTTCTCCAGGACAAGGTCCCGCGACCCGTCCGGGACGATGTGGCGCAGGCGCAGCGCCTCATAGTCCTCCGGCCCGGCCGCAACGAAGCCGGCAACTATCAGGATGCCGTCCGCTTCTCCGGCCGGAAGGATGAGCCGCGCGCCCATCGCGCTCAGGCGCGGGTCGACATAGGCGATGCCGGCCGGCTCCATCGGGCGGGCTGCACCCTCCGTTCCGTTCAGGCCCAGCGCCTCTGCGGTACCCTCGCCGAAGGCCGCGGCCACGACCATCCGGCCGGTGACGTCTTCGATCTCCACCTTGGCCCGCAGCCGGAAAAGCTTGAGGCGGCGCATGAGGTCGTCGCGACGTCCGGCTTCGCAGTCGAGGAAGAGGGATTCGCCGTCGGAGGAGACGAAGAAGTCGTGCAGGTACTTGCCCTGCGGCGTCAGCAGCGCGCCGTAGATCGCGCGATCCGGCGCGACCCG
>JAJUFW010000075.1 GCA_029263555.1 Alphaproteobacteria bacterium | reverse complement strand
CACCGGCACCCGCATCTGAAGCCGGGAGTGTGCAACGCCTGCGCTCCCTCCCGTGCCGGACGGATGGCGGTATCCGTCCCCGATTCGCTAGAGTGGAATGGCGCCGTCCGCCGGAGCGTGCGGCGGGCGCGGGAAAGGAGGCCCGCCGGGGACATGACTTCTACGGAAACCATCCAGATCAGGCCGGGCCGGATGTCCCTGGCGGACCTTCGCGCTGTGGCGGCCGGAAATCGCGCGATCACGCTCGATCCGTCGTGCCGCGACGCGGTCGAGCGGGGGGGCTGCGACCGTCGCCGGGCTCGTCGCGGAGGGGCGGGTCGCCTACGGCATCAACACCGGCTTCGGTCGGCTGGCCCAGACCCGGATCGAAGCCGGCCAGCTGGAGCAGCTTCAGGCCAATCTGGTCCTGTCGCACAGCGCGGGGACCGGCCCGCTGCTCGACGACGCCACCGTCCGGCTGATCCTGACGCTCAAGGTGAATTCGCTCGGCCGCGGCGCGTCGGGCGTGCGCTGGGCGGTGATCGAGGCGCTGCTCGCCTTCCTGGAGCGGGGCGTCCTCCCCTGCATACCGGCGAAGGGATCGGTCGGCGCCTCGGGCGATCTGGCGCCGCTTGCCCATATGAGCGCGGCGCTCCTGGGCATGGGCGAGGTGCGGATCCGGGGGCGGCGCTGGCCGGCGGCCGACGGGCTCCGTCAGGCCGGGCTCGAGCCGCTGAAGCTCGCGCCCAAGGAAGGGCTGGCGCTTCTGAACGGCACCCAGGTTTCGACCGCACTTGCGCTCATGGGCCTGTTCGCCGCCGAGAACGTCTTCGCCGCGGCGGCCGTGGCGGGCGCCCTTTCGGTCGAGGCGGCGCGGGGGAGCCGGGTTCCGTTCGATCCCCGGCTTCACGCGCTGCGCGGCCAGCCCGGGCAGATTGCGGTCGCGGCCCTCTACCGCGCGCTGCTGCAGCACAGCGAGATCGAGGCCTCCCACGCGGATTGCGGCAGGGTGCAGGACCCCTACTGCCTCCGGTGCCAGCCGCAGGTAATGGGCGCATGCCTGGACCAGATGCGCCACGCCGCCCGCGTCCTGGAGATCGAGGCGAACGCCGTGTCGGACAATCCTCTCGTCTTCCCCGAGACGGGGGAGGTGCTGTCGGGCGGCAATTTCCATGCGGAGCCGGTCGCCCTCGCCGCCGACGGGCTTGCGCTCGCCATTGCCGAGACCGGATCGCTCGCCGAGCGCCGGATCGCGCTTCTGACCGACCCGTCCATGAGCGGGCTTCCGGCCTTCCTGGTGGCGGAACCGGGGCTCAATTCGGGCCTGATGATCGCCCATGTGACGGCGGCGGCGCTGGCCAGCGAGAACAAGAGCCTGGCCCATCCCGCCAGCGTCGACAGCCTGCCGACCTCCGCGAACCAGGAGGACCACGTCTCGATGGCGACCTTCGCCGCGCGCCGGCTGGGAGAGATGGCCGGCAACTCGGCCGCCATCGTCGGCATCGAGCTCATGGCGGCTGCCCAGGGGATCGATTTCCTGCGGCCGCTTCGCTCCTCGCCCCGGCTGGAGGAGGCCCTTGCGCTCGTCCGGAAGAAGATTCCGCCGCTGCGGCAGGATCGGCCTCTCGCGCCGGACATCGCGCAGGCGAGCGACCTCGTCGCCTCCGGGGCATTCGCTCCCTTCGCCGCGGACCTGTTGCCGTCGCGCGGGGCCCCGGGCGCGGCACCGTTGTCGAACGGCGCCGACGCTGGCACCCTGGGCGCATGACCGCCTATTTCGCCGACCTTGCGCTGTTGCCTGCCGGATGGTCCGCCGATGTCCGGCTGGAAGTCGATCCCGACGGAACGCTCACCGACGTTGCGCCCGGCGGGTCCGCCGACGGGGCGGAGCGGCTGAACGGGGCGGTCGTTCCGGGCATGGCGAACCTCCATTCGCACGCCTTCCAACGGGGATTGGCCGGCGCGCTGGAGCCGTCGGCCGGGCCGGGCGAAGACTTCTGGTCCTGGCGGGCGGCGATGTACGGCTTCACCGACCGGCTGGGGCCGGAGGAGGTGGAGGCTATCGCGGCCCAGGCCTATGTCGAGATGCTGAAGGCGGGCTACACCGCCGTCGGCGAGTTCCACTACCTGCACCGCCAGCCGGGCGGCGGGCCCTATGACGACCCGGCCGAACTGTCGCGGCGGGTCATCGCGGCGGCGCGCCGGGTCGGCATCGCGATCACCCATCTGCCCGTCCTCTATGCCTGCGGCGGCTTCGGCGGGCGGGAGGTGGAGGATGCCCAGCGCCGCTTCGCGATCCGTCCCGACGAACTGCTGGCCATGATCGCCGGGCTCAGGGCCGGATATGCCGGCGATCGCGACGTCCGCATCGGCGCCGCCCCGCACAGCCTGAGGGCGGTGACGCCCGAGATGCTGGCCGAGCTGGTCGCCGGGGTCCAGGCGCTCGACCCCATGACGCCGATCCACATCCATGTGGCCGAACAGAAGCGGGAGGTCGACGAGTGCGTCGCCTGGTCGGGTGCGCGGCCGGTGGAGTGGCTGCTGAACCATGCGCCGGTCGACGGGCGCTGGTGCCTCATCCATGCGACCCACATGACGCCGGCCGAAACCGGCGCGCTCGCGTCCAGCGATGCGGTCGTCGGGCTCTGCCCGACGACCGAGGCCAATCTCGGCGACGGGCTGTTTGAGCTCAGCGGCTATCTCGGGGCGGATGGCAAGTTCGGCATCGGGTCCGACAGCAACGTGTCGGTCGATCCGGCCGAGGAACTGCGCTGGCTGGAATATGGGCAGCGTCTGCGGCGGGGCGCGCGCGGTGTGGCGCGTGCCGCCGGGGCGGAAGGCCGCGCCTCCATCGGAGTCGGGCTCTGGTGCGCGGCAACGGCCGGTGGCGCCCAGGCGCTCGGCCGGGAGGCAGGCCGTCTGGAGAAGGGGCAACGGGCCGATCTTCTGGTCCTGGACAGGGAGCATCCGACCCTGGCCGGCCGAAGCGGCGACCGGATCCTCGACGCCTTCGTCTTCGCCGGGAATGCGCGCCCGATCCGGGACGTGCTCGTGGGCGGACGTCGGGTCGTCCGGGACGGCCGGCATCCGGCGGAGGAGGAGATTGCCGCCGCCTACCGGGCGGCGCTCGCCCGCCTTGGAGAATGAGACCTCCCTACGGGAATGGGCCGGGGCGAATTTTCGCAAGGTATGTATCTTTCGATACGGTATATCCTTCGATGGCCAGGGGCGTGGCGATACGGGCGGCGAGCCCGGGCACCCGCCTCCGGAACCCGGAACCGAAGAAGGACATGCGCGGCCCAGTGCTGAGCGGGAGCGATACCGATCTCAACCCGTCGCCCTTGGGCGGCGGATATTCCATCGCCGACAGTCGAGCGGGGCGGCGGTGAACGGTCCGATTTGCAGCCGGATCCGGACCGCGGCGAAGGCGCTGGCCTGCGCAGGCGTCCTTCTTGCCCTCCCTCACTGCACAGCGGCGAACGCGCCCGCATCCTCTCGGGACATGGCGCAGCGGGAAAGCCTGGCGCCGTTCTTCAAGGCGCTCGAGGATCTGGAGGAGGGACGGCGGACCCAGCCGGTCCGCATTCTCCAGATCGGCGATGAGCATACGGCCGGCGATCGGTTCAGCGGCCGGCTGCGGGCCCGGTTCCAGGAACGGTTCGGCAATGCCGGAAGGGGCATGCTGCCGCCCGGCGTCCCCTTCGAATACTATGCGCCGACCGGCGTCGCCACCGAGCAGACGGGGCCCTGGTCGGTCCATGCCGACCCGGGGTCGGCCGAAGAACCGGTCGGCCTGAGCGGCGTCCGTTTGAGCGGCGGCACGCCCGGCACGGACCTGTCCCTCTACAGCGAGGAAGGGTTCGATCGGGCCGAACTGGAACTGCTGCTGGCACCGGAGGGCGGCACCCTTCTGGTCCAGGTCGACGACGGGGTCGAGCAGAGGATCGGAACCCGCGGGCTGCGTTCGGTTGCGTTCGTGGAGCTGGACGTGCCGCCCGGCAGCCATCGCCTCGACCTTCGACCCGTGGGCGACGGTCCGATCGAAATCCTGTCCTGGACCGTGGAGCGCGAGGGGACGGGCATCGTCCTCGACAGCCATGGCGTCCTGGGCGCCACGGCCGCTGTGATGGACACATGGGACCGGTCGTTCGTGGCCGCCGAACTGGCGCGGCGCCGGCCGGACCTGATCCTGCTGTCCTACGGCACGAACGAAGGCTTCGACGACGGGCTGGATCTCGACGATTATCGCCGCCGCTTCCAGGAGGCGGCGCTGCGTTTCGCCGAATTGGCGCCCTGGGCCGCGATCTATGTCATCGGTCCGCCGGACGGCAACCGCTACCCGGACGCCTGTCCGGTCGAGGATCGGGAGGCGGCCGAGACCGGCTGCGCCCCCCTGTCCGACGAGGAGCTGGCGGATTATGCGGCCCTGCTCGAAACGGCCTCGGCCGGCGGGGCCTGCCGCTGGCACCCGCCGCCGAACCTGGAGCCGGTCCGCAAGGTTCAGGAAGCCGTGGCCGCGGCCGACGGCTACGCCTATTGGGACTGGTCGGCGGTGATGGAAGGCGCCTGCGGCATCGACCGGTGGACCAGAACCGAGCCGCCGCTCGCGCTGGAGAACCGCGTCCATCTGCGGCCGATGGGTTACGAGAAAAGCGCGGATGCGCTGTTCGACCGGATCATGGCGGACTACGCACTATGGCGGGCGGCCCGGCTTCCGGCGATGTAATCGGGCGGAGTCGGGGCGTCCGGTCCGGCCTCTCGGGCAGGCGGGCGGTAGCGCCCGTCCGGCGGGTCGTGATAGACCGGTACTGCACGTATCGGTGGAAAGGGAATCGACAGGTCGATGAGCGCACTCACTCTCCGTCGAACCGGCGCCAGGGCACTTGTGGATGCCCTTCGGGTCCACGGCGTGGATACGATCTTCTGCGTGCCCGGGGAAAGCTATCTCGCCGTTCTCGACGCCCTTCACGACGTCGCGGACGAGATCAGGCTGATCGTCTGCCGGCACGAGGGCGGCGCCGCCAACATGGCGGACGCCTATGGCAAGCTGACCGGCAGGCCCGGCATCTGCTTCGTGACCCGCGGCCCGGGCGCCTTCAACGCGTCGGTCGGCGTTCACACGGCGTTCCAGGACTCGACCCCGATGATCCTCTTCATGGGCCAGGTCGGCCGTTCGGATTTCGAGCGGGAGGCCTTCCAGGAGATCGACGTCCGCAAGGTGTTCGGCGCGACCGCGAAATGGGCGGCCCAGATCGACGACCCCGACCGGGTGCCGGAGATGGTTTCCCGCGCTTTTCATACCGCCGTCAACGGGCGGCCCGGGCCGGTCGTCATCGCCCTTCCCGAAGACATGCTGACGGCCGAAACCGAGGCCGCCGACACCGGCCCCTACCAGCGGGTGGCAAGCCATCCTGGGGCCGGGGACATGGAGCGCCTGAGGCGGATGCTTGAGGAAGCCGAGCGGCCCTTCCTTCTCGTCGGCGGCCCCGGCTGGAGCGAGGCGGCGAAGGCCGATCTCGAGGCCTTTGCGGCCGCCAACCATCTTCCGGTCGGAACGCAGTTCCGGCGCCAGGACCACTTCGACAACGACCATCCCTGCTATGTCGGCGATGTCGGGATCGCCATCAATCCGGCCCTGGCGGAGATGATCCGCGCGGCCGACCTCCTGGTCGCGGTCGGTCCCCGGCTCGGCGAAATGACGACGAGCGGCTATTCGATCGTCCGCCCGCCGGAGCCGGCGCAGAAGCTGGTCCATGTGCTGCCGGGGGCCGAAGAGCTGGGCCGGGTCTACCGCCCCGCCCTGCCGATCCTGGCGTCGCCGGAGGCCTTCGCCGCCGCGGCGCGCCGGATGGCGCCGGTCGAACCGCGGTGGAGCGCCTGGACCGACCGGGGAAGGGCGGCCTATGAGGAATGGCAGAAGCCCGACCCGAATCCCGGCCCGGTGCAGATGGGCGAGATCATGCGGTGGCTGCGCGACCGGCTGCCGGCCGATGCGATCGTGTGCAACGGGGCCGGCAACTATGCGGGCTGGGTGCACCGGTTCCATCGCTTCCGCAGGTTCGGAACGCAGCTTGCCCCGACCAGCGGCGCGATGGGCTATGGCGTGCCGGCCGCCGTCGCGGCGAAGCTGCGCCACCCGGACCGGACGGTCGTCTGCTTCGCCGGTGACGGCTGCTTCCTGATGACCGGCCAGGAACTGGCGACCGCCTGCCAGTACGACCTGCCCATCCTGGTGATCGTCGTGAACAACGGCATGTACGGCACGATCCGCATGCATCAGGAGCGGGAGTATCCGGGCCGGGTCTCCGGCACCGGGCTGGCCAATCCCGACTTCGCGGCCCTGGCCCGCGCCTATGGCGGCCACGGCGAGACGGTCGTCGAGACCGCGGCCTTCGCGCCCGCCTTCGAGCGCGCCCTCGCTTCCGGCCGGCCGGCGGTGATCGAGATCCGGCTCGACCCGGAGGCGATCACGACCAGAACGACCTTGAGCGCCATCCGCGAGACGGCCCGCGCCCGACAGGCCGGATGAGAGGCAGGGTACCCCGGGCGCGCCTGCGGCACGCTGACCTCGGCTCTTGGCGGACGGGATTCGGGCTTGTATCTGTGGCGTCCGACAAGACGCCCCCTTGGGCTGACCCTAGCTTCAGCAATCCCCCGAGACCTTGCTCATGTCCGAATCCGGAAAGCGCTTCATTCTGACCCTGTCCTGCCCCGACGTGCCCGGCATCGTCCATGCCGTCTCGGGGTGCCTCGTGGAGCTCGGCTGCAATATCGAGGACAGCGCCCAGTTCTGGGATCGCGGCACCGGGCTGTTCTTCATGCGCGTCGCCTTCGAGACGGGGGCGGCGACGGGGGGAGAAGCGCCGATCCGGGCGGCCTTCGCACCGGTTGCCGAGCGCTTCGGCATGGACTGGCGGCTGGTCGACGCGTCGATCAGGCCGCGGGTCCTGATCATGGTCTCGAAGCTCGGCCACTGCCTCAACGATCTGCTCTACCGCTACGGCGCGGGCGCCCTGCCGATGCAGGTGCCGGCGATCGTCTCGAACCATCGGGACTTCTATCGCCTGGCGGCCTCCTACGACATTCCGTTCCATCACCTGCCGGTGACGCCGGAGAACAAGGCGCAGCAGGAAGCAAAGCTGCTGGAGCTGATCGCCGAGCTGGAGATCGATACGGTCGTCCTTGCCCGCTACATGCAGGTCCTGTCGGACGATTTCTGCGCCCGGATGCCGGGCCGGGTGATCAATATCCACCATTCCTTCCTGCCCAGCTTCAAGGGCGCGCGGCCCTATCACCAGGCCCATGCCCGAGGCGTGAAGCTGATCGGCGCGACCGCCCACTACGTGACGGCGGATCTGGACGAAGGGCCGATCATCGAGCAGGAGGTCGCGCGGGTCGATCACGCGATGGCACCGGAGGATCTGGTGGCGGTCGGCCGGGACGTTGAGAACGTCGTGCTGGCCCGGGCCCTCAAGTACCACCTGGAAAGCAGGGTGCTGCTGAACGGCAACAAGACGGTCGTGTTCCGGTAGGGGCCGGCCGGAGACCGGCCCCGCCCGGGGATCAGCTCTCCCGGAAGGCCCGGTTCAGGCTCTCCAGGAAGGGCTCCAGGAAGTAGCCGAGCGCCGTCCGTTCGCCCGTGACGATCAGCACGTCGGCCGGCATGCCGGGGACGAGCTCGATCTCCGGTGCGATTTCGTGCAGCCGCTCGCGGTCGACCTCGATCCTGGCGAGGTAAAAGCGGTCGCCGGTATGCTCGTCCGTCAGGGCGTCGGCCGAAACCGTCCGGACCGTGCCGGAGATCCGCGGCAGGTTGCGCTGCCGGTACGCGGTCAGGTGGACCTGCGCTTCCAGCCCGGGATGGACCGTGTCGATATCGACCGGGTTCACCCGGGCGTCGATTAGCAGTTCGTCCTCCTCCGGAACAATGTCCAGGATCGGGTCGCCCGGGCTGATCACGCCGCCGGCGGTCTTGAAGCGAAGCTGGACGACCTCGCCCGACGTGGGGGCTTCGATCACCGTGCGGTCCAGCACGTCGCGGCTGGCGCGGAGCCGTTCCTGCACCGTCGCAAGCTCCGCCTGCACCCGGACCAGCTCGTCCGCGACCTCGTCCTGTCGCTGGACGTGGAGGTTGAGGATCTCGAGCTCCGCTTCGCCGATCGCCTGGCGTGACCGGGCGATCTGCGCCTCGTTGGAGGCGAGGCTGCCCATGATCTCTGCACGGGTCCGCTGAAGGGCGAGGAGCCGGGGACGCCGCTCCAGCCCCTTGTCGACCAGCCCGGAGACATCCGCCAACTCCTCCTCGATCAGCGAGAGCTGGGTGGTCTGGCTTTCGATCTGGGCCTCAAGGCCGCCGATCTCTTCCTGAAGCTGGGCGATCCGCTGCTTCAGGATCGACTCCCGGCTCTCGATGCTCTGCCGGCGGCTGTCGAAAAGCTGGTTCTGGATCTTGATGACCTCGGCCACCTCGGGCTCAGAGGCGCGGGCCATCAGGTCCTCGGGGAAGCCGATCTCCGGGCGGCCGGCCTGCTCGGCAAGCAGGCGGGCCTGGGCGCCGGCAAGGCTGGTGTATTGTCCCAGAAGCTGGTCGTACTGGGCGCTCGCCTGGATGTCCCGGAGAATCAGCAGCGGATCTCCGGCGTCGACCCGGTCGCCGTCCCGCACCAGAATGCGGTCGATAATCCCTCCCTCCAGGTGCTGGACGGTGCGGCGGCTGCCGTCGGGGCTGATGACGCCGCTGGCGACCGCGGCGCTGGCCAGCGGCGCGAGCGCCGCCCAGCCCCCCAGCCCGGCGAAGAAGACCGCGATCACCGTGATGCCGATCAGGATCGGCATGCGCAGCGCCCGGCGAAGGTCCGCCACGCCGCTATCGGCCACGGCGGGCGAGGGCAGGGCGGAAGGTTCGATGAGTGCGAGGTTGGTCATGCTTGACGGTCCTCAGGCCGCTGGCTGGTTCGTAATGGCGGGCTTGCCGCCCTGTGCATCGGACGGCTTGGGGCTGCCCAGGCGCTTGAGCACCTCGTCCCGTTCGCCGAAGATCTCCAGGACGCCGTCCCGCAGCACCATGAGGCGGTCGACGTGGACAAGGGCGTTCGGGCGATGGGCCACCATGACGATGGTGGTGCCGCGTGCCTTCATGGTCGCGATCGCATCCAGAAGGGCGATTTCCCCGTCGTGGTCCAAATTGGCGTTGGGTTCGTCCAGGACCAGAAGCTTCGGGCTTCGGAACAGGGCCCGTGCAAGGCCGATCCGCTGGCGCTGCCCCCCGGAAAGGACGGTTCCCCCGTCGCCGATCTCCGTCTCGTAGCCGTCGGGCAGGCGCAGGATCATGTCATGCACATTGGCCAGCTTCGCGGCCTCGACCACTTCTTCCGGCTCGGCGTCGGTCATGCGGGCGATGTTGTCGCGGATGGTGCCGGCGAACAGCTCGACATTCT
>JAJUFW010000237.1 GCA_029263555.1 Alphaproteobacteria bacterium | reverse complement strand
CTGGGCATGGCGGACCGCACCGGTCATCGGCCGGGACAGCTGTCGGGCGGGCAGCAGCAGCGCGTTTCGATCGCGCGCGCCTTGATGAACGATGCCCAGGTCATCCTGGCCGACGAGCCGACCGGCGCACTCGACAGCCAGAGCGGCGAGGAGGTGATGCGCATCCTCCAGGAGCTGCACGCCGACGGACGGACGGTGATCATCGTCACGCATGACATGAACGTGGCCGCCCGCGCCGAACGCATCATCGAGATCAAGGACGGGGAAATCCTCTCCGACCGGCGGGTCCGGGAGGGCATACCCCCTGCCCCGGCCGGAACCGGCGATGACGAAGGCGGCACGCCACCCGAAAACGAAGCCGCTCCCGACGGCAGGGGCGCGACGATGTCATCGTGGCGCGCCTGGATCGGCCGGTTCGGCGAGGCCTTCACGATGGCCCTCTTGTCGATGCGCGCCCACCGGCTTCGCACCTTCCTCACGATGCTCGGCATCATCATCGGCATCGCGTCGGTCGTATGCGTGGTCGCGCTCGGCACCGGATCGCAGGAGCGGGTGCTGGCCAACATCAGCAGCCTCGGCACCAATACGCTGGAGGTCTTTCCGGGCCGGAACTTCGGCGACACCCGGTCAGGCCGGATCACGACCCTGGTCGTGGCCGACGCGGACGAACTGGCCCGCCAGCCCTATGTCGCCGCGGTAACCCCGACCATTACGACCAGCAGCGTCGTCCGATACGGCGCGACCGAGGCGAACGCCCAGGTGAGCGGCGTCACGGAACAGTATTTCTCCGCCAAGGGGGTGAAGCTCCTGGAAGGTCGCCTGTTCGATGGGACGAGCGTCCGGTCGAGATCGCAGGAGGCGGTCATCGACGTGAACGCCCGCGACACGCTCTTCGGTCCGGGCGCCCCGGATGCGCTCGGCAAGGTCTTCATTGTCGGGAGCGTTCCCTTCAGGGTGGTCGGCATCGCCGACGCGCAGTCCGGCGGCTTCGGGTCCAGCGAGAACCTGACCGTCTATCTGCCCTATACGACGCTGCAGACCCGCCTTCTGGGAGACACCAGCCTGCGCAGCATCACGGTTCGGGTCAGCGACGACGTGGACACCGCGGTCGCCGAACAGGCCGTGACCCAGCTACTGCTCCAGCGGCACGGGACGAAGGACTTCTTCATCCTGAATTCCGACAGCATCCGGCAGACGATCACCAGCACGACCCAGACCATGACCATGCTGATCGCATCGATCGCGCTGATCTCGCTGCTGGTCGGGGGGATCGGGGTCATGAACATCATGCTGGTCTCCGTCTCGGAACGCATCGGCGAGATCGGGGTCCGCATGGCCGTGGGCGCGAGGCAGAGCGACATCCTGCAGCAGTTCCTGATCGAGGCGGTGCTGGTGTGCCTGCTCGGCGGCGTGATCGGCATCGCAACCGCGCTCGGGGTCGGCGTCGCCTTCAGCGCCATCGGCGCAGAGATCACCCTGATCTATTCGACGGCCTCCATCGTCACCGCCTTCCTATGCTCCAGCTTGATCGGGATCGCGTTCGGTTATCTGCCGGCCCGTAGCGCCTCTCAGCTCGATCCCGTCGCCGCGCTGACCAGGGACTGAGGCGGCGACAATCATCGGATCGGGTCATGCCTGCCATGCCGGATGCGATTCCAGTATCGGTTTTCGACAGGCCACCACAACATCGACGGCTGCGGGAAGGTTATAGTCGATCGGATCACAAGGCCGTGGTGAGACACGGCCGGCTCAAGGAGGAGACTATGACCGCCAATCCCCTGCCCGACGTTCGCGACGACATTGTCGCCTTCAAGCGCGCCATGGCCGAGCGTCGGCCCGCCCTGAAGCAGGCGTTCGCCGAGCTGGAGGACCATGTGCGCCGGGAGGCCGACGAGATTCAGGCCGATGCTGCCGCGGGGCGGGACGTCATCCCGCAGATAGACTTCGCCGCCATCCGGGACGGCCGCGTCACCGACGCCTTCCGCGAGGCCGTGCGCCGGCGCGGCTGCGCAATCATCCGGGGCGTGTTCCCGCGCGCCCAGATCGAGGCCTGGAACCAGGAACTGGGCGAATATCTGGAATCCAACGGATATTACGAGCGGGAGAAGGAGAAGCGCGGCCTCGACCAGTACTTCTCGACCCTGGCCGCGGGTAAGCCGCAGATCTTCGGCATCTACTGGTCGAAGCCGCAAGTGCTGGCCCGGCAGGATCCGAACCTGGCCCAGACGCGGGCCTTCCTGAACCGGCTGTGGCGGGTGGACGGCCCCGACGGCCAGGTGTTCAATCCCGATCTGGAATGCACCTATGCCGACCGCACGCGCCGGCGCGAACCCGGGGACAAGACGCTGGGCCTTTCCCCGCACATGGACGGCGGCTCTGTCGAGCGCTGGATCGATCCCGGTTTCCAGAAGGTCTACGAGGCGGTCTTCTCCGGCAATTGGCGGGACTATGATCCGTTCGACGCCCGGTACCGCCTTGAGACCCGCGAGATCCCGTCGCCGGCAGTGTGCAGCATGTTCCGGACCTTCCAGGGCTGGACGGCCCTGACGCGGCAGGGCCCGAACGACGGCACGCTGCGACTGGTCCCGATCGCGAACCAGATGGCCTACATGCTGCTGCGGGCGATGATGGACGACGTGGCCGAGGACGACCTCTGCGGCGCCCGTCCGGGTCGCGCACTTTCGGCGACCGAGGAGTGGCATGCCCCCCTCCTGGCGGCAGAAGTCCCGATCCCGACGGTCGAGCCGGGCGACACCGTCTGGTGGCACACCGACGTCGTGCACGCGGTCGGCAACGAGCATAACGGCAGCGATTACGCCAACGTCATGTATATCGGGGCCGCCCCCGACTGCACGAAGAATCGCGCCTACCTGTCCCGGCAGAAGCAGGCCTTCCTCGACGGCCGGTCGCCGCCCGACTTCGCGGCGGAGGACTACGAGACAGATTTCGTCGGCCGCGCGACGCTTGAGGACCTGACGGAGCTCGGCCGCCGGCAGATGGGATTCTGAGCGGATGTCTGCGGCCGGCCGGAACGGCCCGGCCGGCCGCAGCCCTGTTCCCTTCCCGTCAGCTTCGACGCCGGGATCTCGTCCATACCTTGACGCCGACGACGATTTCAGGCGGCATCCGGCACGATGGCGCATTCGGCGGAAACGCCGTGACGCTCGAGGATCGCCCCGACCGTCCCGTTTCGGGCACAGGCGGCGATGAAGCCGGAGAGATGTCCGGCGGCGTTCGGCCGGCCCATCGGCATGCCCATCGCCTGCCGGATTTCCATGAAGGGCGGCTCCAGCACGCGTGCGCCGGGACGGGACGCAGCCATGGCCTCCACCGCCTGGCGGATGCCCGCAAGGCCGTCGACCTCGCCCCCGTCCAGGGCCTGCGGGGCCTCGTCCAAATCGGGATAGATCGCGAGACGGTCCGCACCCGGCTTGCGCTGGAGGTGCAGCGTGTAGGCGCTGCCCCGGACCGCGCCGATCTTCAGCCCCCTTTCGACGGCCTCCCCGGCATCCGCCACATCGGTCCGGGCGGAGACGAGATAACACCCCTCGATGCGGATGTAAGGGTGGGTGAAGAAGATCGTCCTGGCGCGCTCCGGATCCACGGCCAGAAAGCAGACGTCCCAAAGGTCGTCCGTCGCCGAGCCCGATACGTCGGCGGCGCGTTCGAACTCCACGAAGACGGGGTCGAGATCAAGTTCCTGCGCGAGCGTCCGGGCAAGGTCGACGCTAATCCCCTGCGGTTTTCCCGCCGCATCCCGGCTGACCAGAACGGCATTGCCGTGATTGAGCGCAACGCGAAGCTTGCCGGTCGGCGCATATTCCCGGCGAACCTGATCCGATACGGTCATTTCAGCCTGCATCCTATTGAAAAATCGATTCGTTCCGCACCCGGAAAACCGCCATCACGGATCGCATATCATCACCAGAATGGCTGCCGGGCTTCCGGAACCGCCTTCCGGCCTCGCCCCCCTGCGCCACCGGCGGCGAAGGAATTCGCCTCGCGTCTCTCTGGCGCACCCATGAGGTGATAGTATCGCCCGGGTGACCGACGCCCCGCGCAGTTCGCCTGTTTCCAGCCTCGTACTCTACCGGCGGGTCTGGAACCAGGTGCGGAAATTCCGGCTCCACCTGCTCGGCATGCTCATGCTCAGCCTGCTGGCCATGCCGCTTGCCCTTCTGACGCCGCTGCCGCTGAAGATCGCGGTCGACAGCGTTGTCGGCGACCATCCGCTGCCCTCGGTCCTGAACGCGGTTCTGCCCGATACCCTCACGGGCACGCCCCAGGCACGGCTATGGGTCGCGCTCGGGCTCATCATCGCCATCGCCCTCATCTCCCGCATACACACGGTTTTCGACTGGGTGCTGCGGGACTACACCTCCGAACGGATCCTCGCGGATTTCCGCTCGCGCCTGTTCCTGCACATCCAGAGGCTTTCGCTGGTTCATCACGACACCCGCGGCACGGCCGACGCGATCTACCGCATCGACCACGACGCCGCGGCCCTGCAGGCGCTGCTGATCCATATCGTCCTGCCGTTCCTCGGATCCGCGTTCGCGTTTGCCGGCACGCTCTACGTGACTGCAGCGATCAACACGAAGATCGCGGTCATCGCCCTCATGATCGCGCCGATGCTGATGCTGGTGACGGGCATCTACCGGCCGTATCTGCGCGCCAAATGGCAGGCGGCCCAAAGCCAGCACAGCGCGGCTGTGGCCATCCTGCACGAGGCCCTGGGCGCGCTTCGCCTGGTCAAGGCCTTCGGGGCCGAGGAGCACGAGCGTCGGCGTTTCGAAAGCCAGGCCGGGTCGGCCGCGAGAACCCGCGTCGGGGCCGCCTTTGCAGAAGCGTCGCTGAACTTCCTGATCGGCCTGATCGTCGCCTCCGGCACGGCGCTCGTGCTCTATATCGGCGTCAACGACGTGCTGGCCGGCGAGCTGACGGTCGGCGACCTGCTGCTGGTCATGGCGTATCTGGCCCAGCTCTACCAGCCGCTGCAGGCGATGGGCGCACAGATCGCGGGCCAGCAGCGGGCGCTGGCAAGCATCGAGCGAGCGCTGGAACTGCTGGACGAACCGGCGACCCTCGTCGACCGGCCGAACGCCCGCCCGCTCCGACGGGCAAGGGGCGCCGTCTCCTTCGAGGACGTCTCGTTCTCCTACGGCAGCCGGCAGCCGACCCTGCACGGCATCAGCTTCGCCGTACCGGCCGGGGCGAGCGCCGGAATCGTCGGCCGGACAGGCGCCGGGAAGAGTTCGCTGATCAGCCTGATCATACGCCT
>JAJUFW010000537.1 GCA_029263555.1 Alphaproteobacteria bacterium | reverse complement strand
GCCGGCAAGTCCACCCTCCTGAACTGCCTCGTCGGCAGCAAGGTGGCGATCGTGAGCCCGAAGGTCCAGACGACCCGGACCCGGGTCCTGGGCATTACCATCGAGGGCGCGGCCCAGCTCATCTTCGTCGACACGCCCGGCATCTTCACGCCGAAGCGCCGGCTGGAGCGGGCCATGGTGGCGGCTGCCTGGGAGGGTGCCGATGATGCCGACGTGGTCGTGCTGCTCGTCGACAGTTCGGCCCGCCTGAAACCCGAAACCCTCGCCATCGCCGAACGGCTGCGGGAATACCGTCGCCCGGCCATTCTGGCGCTGAACAAGGTCGATGCCGTGAAGCCGCCGGTTCTTCTCGAACTGGCGGAGCGGCTGAACCAGGCGGGGCGGTTCGCCGAAACCTTCATGATCTCGGCCCTGACCGGAAGCGGGGTCGACGATCTCCGCCGCAGCTTCGCCATGCGCGTGCCCGAGGGGCCGTGGCTGTTCCCCGAGGACCAGCTTTCGGATATGCCCGAACGGCTGCTGGCGGCGGAGATCACGCGGGAGAAGCTCTTCCTCCGCCTTCAGCAGGAACTCCCTTACTCCTTGACCGTGGAGACCGAGAGCTGGGAGGAGTTGGAGGACGGGAGCGCCCGCATCGGGCAGGTCATCTACGTCCAGCGTGAGAGTCAGAAGCCGATCGTGCTCGGGCGGGGCGGCTCCATGATCAAGTCGGTCGGCATCGCGGCGCGCCGCGAGCTCGAGGAGATTCTCGAGCGCCGCATTCATCTTTCGCTCTATGTGAAGGTGCGGGAGAACTGGATCGACGATCCCGAGCGATACCGGGACTGGGGCCTGGACTACAACTCCTGAACCGTTGCTCCTGGGCGGTCCCCATGAGGGGGCAGGGCCCACCGGAGAGTCGGCGTCATGCGTCGGTGGAGTCACCTGTTTTCGGGTGTCATCCATTGGATGTATGCGTCCAGCCCTTTATCGCCTTTTTGGAACAAGCCCTGTCGGCGCTCGTTCTGGCGCGGCAATGACCCGTCGGACGAATGTCGATCCGAGGGGCAGCTCCAACAGAGGTCCACGCCGCCCTCTCTGACGCGACTGCACATATCGACCGAGGCCTCAGGGCACAGGAGGATCATCCTGGGATGCAATGGGCCAGGCAGACCGAACAGATCTTGGCGCTCTGCTACAGGGCTGCGACCGACCCGGGCCTTTGGCAGCGCTGTCTTGCGGAGATAGCTGAAGCATTCGGCGCCTGCCGTGCCGAGATCCTGAGGTGCGGCGGCCATGGGACGGGGACGTCGATCCTGTGGTCGGGGAGCCCGCGATCCGCAGGGCACCTGCCTGCCGGGTGCCCGTGCGGGAACCGGGGCGCGGCGAGGTTCCGCCCGATTCCGGAAGTCGTGGCTTTCGGCGGGGCGGAAAGCCGTCACATGCTGCCGGGTCCCGCCTTCGATTTCCTGTCGCCCGCCCCTCATGGCCTGTAAGCGACGGTGTGGGCGGAAGACGGGGCCGTTCTCAGGCTTGTGCTCCGGCGATGCTGGGACCAGGACGCTTTCGGTTCGGTCGAGGAGGAGCGGTTGGCCCGGATCGTTCCGCATCTCGGGAATGCGATCCGCCTGCACCATGAGTTGGCCAAGCACCGGTCCCGCACGCGCGCCCTGGCGCGCCTGCTGGACCAGTTCCCCTACGAGGTCTTCATCATCGGCCAGGATCTCCGGGTCTTTCACTGCAACCGCGCCGCCAGGACGATCACGGCGCAGGGCGGGCCGGTTACCCTGGTCCATGAACGGCTGACCCTCACGGATCCGTCGGCCCAGCGGACATTGGAGCGGCTTGTGAAGGCCGCACTCTCGTCCGCACCGGACGGCGGACGCCAAGTCGGCCGGATGACTCTGAAACGTTGTACCGTCGGCCCCGATATCCCGATCGTCGTTCTCTCCCTGGCGGAGGGCGGCTGGTACGGGATGCATGGCGGCCGGCCCGCGGTCGCCGTGATCATGAAGGGGATGGAACCGAAGCCGGATCAACTGCCGCGGCTTCTTGCCGAGACCTTCGGGCTTACGCCGAAGGAATGCGAACTTGCGGGCCTGATCGTGACCGGGCACAGCCTGATCGACGCTGCCGAGAAGCTGGGAATCACCAAGAACACCGCCCGGACGCATATGAAGCGCATCTACGCCAAGACGGGGGCGGAGCGCCAGTCGGACATCGTTCGGCTGATCTACGACTTCAGTTTCGACCTCTTCGGTCCGACGGAAGCGGGCCCTGTTCCCTACCGCTTGACCTCGTCGTGACGAGGGGGTGAGAGGGGCCCGGGATGCGGCAATCCGGTAGCGTGACGCCCGGGACGGCGGGCCGCAGGTCGTTCCAGGAGGCCCTGCTTTCGGTCACCCAGGACCATATGGGCGGAAAGCTGGACAAGGCACGCTCGGGCTATGAGGGGATGCTGGCGACCTGGCCCGGTCATCCCGACATCGTCGAACTGCTGGCCCTTCTCGAACTTCAGGCCGGCTTTCCGGCCAAAGCGCTGACCCTGATCGAACCTCTGGCCATGGCGGAAGGCGAGGGGCCGAACGGCCGGCGGGCGAACTGCCTCGACATCCTGGGACAAGCGCAACGGGCCCTGCGCCGGCATG
>JAJUFW010000712.1 GCA_029263555.1 Alphaproteobacteria bacterium | reverse complement strand
GTCGAGATCGCCCGCCTGCCGGAATTCATCCGCGGGTTCGGGCACGTGAAGGCGGAACATCTCGATCGGGTGAGGGCGCGCGAGACCGAATTGCTTCGGGCGTTCCGCAACGCGCCGGCACCGACAACCCTGGCCGCGGCCGAGTGAACGGCGGCGGGCGAATCTCCGTTGCCTCCCGCCCCCGGACGCTTCTTGTCGGGGAGGCTCCGGGTTACCACATGGCTGGCATGAGGCGTCGAGTGTTTTACATTTGCGCCGGCAGGAGCTAAACAGGTTTTACAGCGCCGATTTGAGCTTCAGCTTGCGGGCGCTTTACAAGTGCGGCTAAAGCGAGGGGCACGAACCGCCCGGCGCTGGCCGTGGCGGTTTTTTCGTGCCACCGGGGATGATCCGATGATCGTTCTGGAGAATGTCAGCAAGAGTTACGTGCCGCGGGGCACCAGTGCCAGCACCGGATCGGTGCAGGCGCTGGACAATGTCAGCCTGAAGGTGAACCGCGGCGAGATTTTCGGCGTCATCGGACGCAGCGGCGCCGGCAAATCCACCCTGATCCGCCTGATCAACCTGCTGGAGCGGCCGACCAGCGGGCGCGTCCTGGTCGACGGCAAGGACATGACCGCGCTGAACGAGTCCGGGCTGAGGGCCGCCCGGCAGGAGATCGGCATGATCTTCCAGCACTTCAACCTGCTGTCGTCGCGAACGGTGGCGAGGAACGTGGCCCTGCCCCTGGAGCTGGCGGGCCGGCCCAGGAAGGAGATCGAGGCCGAGGTCGAACCGCTTCTGGAGCTGGTGGGCCTTGCCGACAAGCGCGACCGCTACCCGGCCGAGCTCTCGGGCGGCCAGAAGCAGCGGGTCGGCATCGCCCGGGCGCTCGCCAGCCGGCCCAAGGTGCTGCTGAGCGACGAGGCGACGTCCGCGCTCGACCCCGAGACCACGGCGTCCATCCTTGCGCTTCTTGCCGACATCAACGAGCGTCTCGGCCTGACGATCGTCGTCATTACCCATGAGATGGACGTCATCAAGCGTATCGCCCATCGGGTGGCCGTGCTGGACCGCGGGCGCGTCGCCGAGGAAGGCGACGTCTACGACGTGCTCACCCGGCCGCAGACCCAGCTGACCCAGCGGCTGGTCGCCGGCGTCGTGGACCACGGCCTGCCCCCGGAAATCGCCGACATGATCAGCGACAAGCGCGCGCCGGGCGCGGCCACGGTCCTGCGCATCGTGTTCCGGGACGGCGCCGCAAACACTCCGGTGATCAGCCGCCTGTCCCGCGACCATGGCCTGGATCTCAACATCCTGCACGGCCGGGTGGACCAGATCCGCGGGCGCCCCTTCGGCACCCTGGTGGTCGAGGCACAGGGCACGCCCGACCAGGTCCAGGGTGCAGTTTCCCATCTTCAGTCTCTTTCTCTTGGTGTCGAGGTCCTCGGCTATGTCGGAACTGCTATTGCGGCAGCTGGCTGAAGCCAGCTACCAGACGATCTACATGGTCGCGGTCAGCGGCCTTATCGGCACGGTTTTCGGGCTGCCGCTGGGCGTCCTTCTGGCGATCACCGGCCGGGGCGAACTGCTGGAGAACGTCGCCTTCAACCGCATCGCGGGGGCGAT
>JAJUFW010000409.1 GCA_029263555.1 Alphaproteobacteria bacterium | reverse complement strand
GGGCATCCTATCTGGTGGCCCGTCAGAACCCCGACAGCGAGAAGCTGTCGGCCTATGAATGCGGGTTCGACGCGTTCGACGATGCCCGCTCCAAGTTCGACGTCCGGTTCTATCTGGTCGCCATCCTGTTCATCATTTTTGACCTTGAGGTGGCGTTCCTGTTCCCCTGGGCGACCTCGCTGGGGCAGATCGGCCTGTTCGGCTTCTGGTCGATGATCGCCTTCCTGGGCATCCTCACCATCGGCTTCATTTACGAGTGGAAGAAAGGAGCGCTGGAATGGGAGTGAGCAGCCATAGTGCGGCGGCACCCCTGCCGGCCAGCTTTGATACCCCGCTGCGGCCCGGCCCCGAGCAGGACGCCGTGATCGCCCGGGCGACCGCGGAATTGCAGGACAAGGGCTTCTTGGTCGCGAAGTTCGACAATCTGCTGAACTGGGCGCGGACGGGATCCCTCTGGCCGATGACCTTCGGCCTTGCGTGCTGCGCGGTGGAGATGATCCACGCCTACATGCCTCGCTACGACCTCGACCGGCTCGGGATTATCCCGCGGCCGAGCCCGCGCCAGTCCGACGTGATGATCGTGGCCGGTACGCTGACCAACAAGATGGCCCCGGCGCTGAGAAAGGTCTACGACCAGATGGCGGAGCCACGCTGGGTCATCTCCATGGGTTCCTGCGCCAATGGCGGCGGCTACTACCATTATTCCTATTCCGTGGTTCGCGGCTGCGACCGGGTCGTTCCGGTCGACGTCTATGTGCCGGGCTGTCCTCCGACGGCTGAGGCCCTGGTCTACGGAATCATGCAGCTCCAGAAGAAGATTCGGCGCGGCAACGTCATCGCCCGCTGAAGGACGTCGGCCAACAAAACGGAAACTCGATGTCTGTTCAGGCTCTCAAGGATCTGGGCGAAAACGTCGTCAAGGCGCTCGACCCGGACGTCTCCGGCTTCGAGGTGAAGCTCGGTCAGCTCATCGTTCAGGCCCGGGCGGGCGCGATCGCCCGGGTTCTCACCTTCCTGCGCGATGACGGCGCTTGCCGCTTCGAGATGCTGGTCGACCTGACCGCGGTCGATTATCCCGAGCGTGAGCAGCGCTTCGAGGTCGTGTACAACCTGCTCAGCCTTACCCATAACCAGCGGATTCGGGTGAAGGTTGCGACGGACGAGGACACGCCCGTTCCCTCCGTCGCTTCGGTATTCCCGACGGCCACCTGGTTCGAGCGGGAGGTCTGGGACATGTACGGGGTCTTCTTCTCCGACAATCCGGACCTGCGCCGCATTCTCACCGATTACGGCTTCCAGGGGCATCCGCTGCGCAAGGACTTCCCGCTGACCGGCTATGTCGAGGTTCGGTACGACGAGGAGCAGAAGCGGGTCGTCTACGAGCCGGTGCGCCTGACCCAGGACTTCCGCACCTTCGACTTCATGTCGCCGTGGGAAGGCATGACGCGGCTTCTTCCGGGGGACGAGAAGGCGGAAGCCGACGAGGGCGAGGTGCCGACGGGCGCGGTGAACACGGCGGGCAAGGCGTGACGCATCATGGCTGAAGAACAGACGATCAAGCCATACACCCTGAATTTCGGGCCCCAGCATCCTGCGGCCCACGGCGTGCTGCGCCTGGTGCTCGAGATGGACGGCGAGGTGGTCGAGCGCGCCGATCCCCATATCGGCCTGCTGCACCGCGGGACCGAGAAGCTGATCGAGTACAAGACCTACATCCAGGCCGTGCCGTATTTCGATCGGCTGGATTACGTCTCGCCGATGTGCCAGGAGCACGCCTTTGCGCTGGGCGTCGAGCGGTTGCTCGGAATCCAGGTGCCGGAGCGCGGGCAGTATATCCGGGTCCTGTTTTCGGAAATCACCCGCATCCTCAACCATCTCCTGAACATCACGACATTCGCGCTGGACGTCGGCGCGATCACCCCGTCGCTGTGGGGCTTCGAGGAACGCGAGGTCCTGATGGAGTTCTACGAGCGGGTGTCGGGCGCGCGGCTGCACGCCAACTATTTCCGACCGGGCGGCGTCCATCAGGACATGCCGGCCGGGCTGGCCGATGACATCTGGGAATATACCGAGCGTTTCCCGAAATTCATGGACGACCTGGAAAACCTCCTGTCGGAGAATCGGGTCTTCAAGCAGCGCACGGTTGATATCGGCATCGTCTCCAAGGAGGAGGCGCTGGCCTGGGGCTTCACCGGCCCGATGCTGCGCGGCTCCAACGTGCCCTGGGACCTGCGCAAGGCGCAGCCCTACGACGTCTACGACCGGATGGACTTCGACGTGCCGGTCGGGCTCACGGGCGACTGCTATGCGCGCTACCTCGTCCGCATGGAGGAGATGCGCCAGTCCAACCGCATCATCCGCCAATGCCTCGAGCAGATGCCCAAGGAAGGGCCGGTGATGGTGAACGACCGCAAGGTCGCGCCGCCGCCGCGGGGCGAGATGAAGCGCTCGATGGAGGCGCTCATCCACCACTTCAAGCTCTATACCGAGGGTTTCCACGTGCCCGCCGGCGAAGTCTATGCCGCGGTCGAGGCGCCGAAGGGCGAGTTCGCCGTCTATCTGGTTTCGGACGGCACCAACAAGCCTTACCGCTGCCGCATCCGCGCGCCGGGCTTTGCCCATCTGCAGGGCCTCGACTTCATGAGCCGCGGGCACATGCTGGCCGACACGGTGGCGATCATCGGGTCGATGGACGTCGTTTTCGGAGAAATTGATCGATGAGTTCCGGAGCCCCCGCACCCGCGAATCTCCAGCCGGCGACATTCGAATTCACGCCGGAGAATCTGGAGCGGGCCAAGAAGATCATCGCCAAGTACCCGGAGGGCCGGCAGCAGAGCGCGGTCATTCCGCTTCTGGACCTGGCCCAGCGTCAGCACGACAACTGGGTTCCGCGTGCGGCGATGGACTACATCGCCGATCTCCTGGAGGTGCCGCGGATCCGGGTCTACGAGGTCGCCAGCTTCTACACGATGTTCAACAAGGCCCCGGTCGGTAAGTACCTGTTGCAGGTCTGCACGACCACGCCTTGTTGGCTGTGCAACTCCGACGCGGTTCTGAAGGCGATCGAGGACAGGACCGGGGCACGTCCGGGCCAGACCAGCGAGGACGGTCTGTTCACGGTCATGGAAGTCGAATGCCTGGGCGCGTGCGTGAACGCGCCGATGATGCAGGTCAACGACGACTTCTTCGAGGATCTCGACTATGAGCGGACCTGCGCCCTGATCGACGCCCTGCGCGAGGGCCGGCCGGTGACGGTCGGGTCGCAGACCGGCCGGCACGGCAGCCAGGCCCAGGCCGGCCCGACTTCGCTGGCCGACCAGGCGCCGCCCGAGATCCGGGCCCAGATGCGGACGAAGGAATAGTCCCATGCTTCGCGACGAAGACCGTATCTTCAAGAACCTGTATGGCTGGCACGATTGGCGCCTCGCCGGTGCCCGCAAGCGCGGCATTTGGGACAACACCAAGGCGCTGATCGAGCTTGGCCGGGACAAGATCATCGAGGAGGTGAAGGCCTCCGGCCTTCGGGGACGCGGCGGGGCAGGCTTCCCGACCGGCAT
>JAJUFW010000053.1 GCA_029263555.1 Alphaproteobacteria bacterium | reverse complement strand
GACCGGCAGCGCGAGATGGCTGTCCACGGTAGCGCGGCCATGCCCCGGCATGTGCTTGACGACGGGTATGATGCCCATCGACAAATATCCGCGGGCAGCCGCCCTGCCGAGACGCGCGACCAGTTCGGGATCCTGCCCGAAGGACCGGTCGCCCACGACGTCGCTGGCGCCGGGCAGCCGCAGGTCCAGGACCGGCGCGGCGTTCATGGTGATCCCGTGCTCCCTGAGCATGATCGCAATCGACCGCGCATTCAGCTCGACGGCCCGCTCCGCGAGATCCGGATCTCGCTCAGCCAGGGCGGAAAACCGTCCGGCCGCCGGATGCTCGGCCCAGTGCGGCGCACGAAGGCGCTGAACCCGCCCGCCCTCCTGGTCGATCAGGACCGGGGCGTCGGCGCGCCCGACCGCGCCTCTCAGGTCATCCACGAGGCGGCGCAGCTGGTCCGGCGTCTTGCAGTTACGACGGAACAGGATGAACCCGTAGGGATTTGCCTTTTGGAAGAACGACCTCTCTTCGGCCGTCAATGCCGGGCCGCTGCAGCCGAGGATGGCCGCAAGCGGCCGCCGCTCATTAAGGCCGGATGACAATGCAGTCCACCTTCTTTGCCTTCAGCGCGGCGCAGACACTGCCGGCAGATTCCTCCGACAGCGGGCCTCCCTGGACACGATAATACGTGCCCTTCTCCCCCAGGTCCGCCCGCTGGACCTGAAGCTGCAGCGCGCCGAGCAGCTCCGGGTGCTGGGATTGCAGGCGCCGCCATTCGTTGCGCGCAGCCTCTTCGGAACGCACCGAGGCCATCTGGACGCGATATCCGCCGCTTGCCGGTGCGGCGATTTCGGGCGGTGGCGCGGGCGTCGGCGCTGGTTCCGGCGGACGGGCCGCCACCTGCTCCGTCGGAGTCGGAACGGGTGAGACCCGAGGCGCCTCGACCGTTTCCGGTTCCGGAATTGCGGGCCTCTCGGGCGAAGGCGGCGAAAACGGCGGTGCCTTTGAGGCGATCACGACGTCCTCGCCCTCCTCCCCCGCTTCCGCAGGCTGCGGCCCCTCGTCCGGGGGGACAGGCTCCGGCGTTTCCGCCACCGGCCGGGGCAACGGATGCTCCGGCGGCGGCAGCAGATGTTCGACGACGAGATCGCCGTTGCGGCTGTCCAATCGTTGAAGAACGAGACGGTCCTGGAACGGAACCTCGATTCCGCCGGGCTCCTCCGGGCGGACGCGGACCGGTGCCGAATCCGCCTGGATCAGCGGCGGCTCTCCATCGACCGGCAGGCTGCGTGCGTTGGTGTAGGCATACCAGACGATGCCGGCAAAGCCGCACAGAGCGAGCACGAGAATGCCGGCGACAACCCCGAAGCGACCGGCGAGACGCGTCGGTCGACGGGGTTCTTCCTCTTCGAACTCTCCGTCGAACTCGTCGTCGTAGTCGTACTCGTAATCCTGGTCGTGGTCCGATCGGTACTCGGTCATGGCCGAACGCCCCAACTTCGCCCCTCGACGACCGAGGTGGCCTGCAGGCCCGAAGATGCCTTCCCGCGAGAGCAGTGCATATAGATCTTTTATTTCGGTTTAGAGATTACAGGCAAGTCATTGAAACTAGGCTAGAATTTCGGGTGCACGTCGAACAGGCGCTGATGCTCGATCAGCGCATACCGGTCCGTCATCCCGGCGATATAGTCGGCGACGATTCGCGCGCGGGCGACGTGGTCCGCCTTGATCGCTTCATCCTGCCATTCCGTCGGCAGCGTGTTCGGCTCGGCCATGAACAGTTCGAACAGATCCCGGACCACCCGGCGCGCCTTGCTGGTTTCCCGATTGACCTGGAAATGCCTGTACACCCGGGCGAAAAGGAACTTCCGAAGCACCTGGCTGTAGGTTTCCATCTCCGCCGAGAAACCCACTACCGGCGCATCGGCATGCCTGATGTCGGCCGCGGTCCGAGGCGCCAAGGCTTCCACACGGCGACGTGTCTCGACCAGCAGGTCGGACACCATGCGATCGATGAGCCGCCGGATCAGTTCATGAATCAGGCGCCGCCGCTCCAGGCCGGGATACCGTCCGCGCAACTCCGACAAAATGTCTCCGACCAGGGGCAACTCGGCCAGATCGTCCAGGGAGATCAGCCCCGCCCGCAACCCGTCGTCGATGTCGTGGTTGTTGTATGCGATGTCGTCGGAAATCGCGGCCACCTGGGCTTCGATGCCGGGCTGGGTGTGCAGTTCCAGGTCCCAGACGCGGTTGAACTCGCTGATCGTCGCCGGCAACGGGGCGCCCTGGTCCGTAACGAGGGGGCCATTGTGCTTGACCACGCCTTCCAGGCTTTCCCAAGTGAGATTGAGCCCGTCGAAGTCGGCATAGCGGCGTTCCAGGCTGGTCAGAATCCTCAAGGTCTGATCGTTGTGCTGAAAGCCGCCGTATTCGGCCATCGCCTGATCAAGCGCGTCCTCTCCCGCATGCCCGAAGGGCGTGTGGCCCAGGTCGTGGGCGAGAGCGAGGGCTTCGGCCAGATCCTCGTTCAGGTTCAGGCTCCGGGCGACGGACCGGGCGATCTGCGCGACCTCGATGCTGTGGGTCAGCCGGGTCCGGTAATAGTCCCCTTCGTGGTAGACGAAAACCTGGGTCTTGTATTGCAGCTTTCGGAATGCCGCCGAGTGGATGATCCTGTCCCGGTCGCGCTGGAATGGGGAGCGCGTCGGGCTCTCCGGCTCGGGATGGAGCCGACCGCGACTCTCCTCTGGCTTGGCGGCATAGGGGGCGAGCATGATGGATGCGAGCCTAATGACGGGGCTGCCGGCTGGCAACCGTGCGGGCATATGCCGGGACAGCTCTCCCGACAACAGACTTTGACAGGGATGTCATCCTGATTACATGAATATCTCATGAGGGGGGCTGTCTCGTCCCCTCGGCCAGACGATCGAGGATTGGATCATGAGCGACATGGCGACGATACCGGCCGTATCGTCAGGAAGCCGGCCGTCCCGCAGCCTTACCATGACGGTGGCCGCCGCGCGCCGCATCGCGGAACTGGCGCGGTCGCAGGGCAATCCGGACCTGAAGCTTCGGGTCACGGTGTCGGGCGGCGGATGTTCCGGCTTCCAGTACGGATTCAGCTTCGACGAAACGGTCAATGACGACGACCTGACGTTTGAGCGCGACGGCGTCGTCGTGGTCGTGGACGAGATTTCGATGGATCTACTGGAAGGGGCGGAGATCGACTATGTCGACGAACTGATCGGCTCCTCCTTCCAGATCAGGAATCCGAACGCGACCTCGTCCTGCGGATGCGGCACCTCGTTCGCGATCTGAAATCGCTTCCGTTTCATGATATAGGCGAAGGGCCTGCCGACCGCGGGCCCTTTCTCATTCCGCCCGGAGGTTTCCGTCCGTCATGCTGAAGCTGGCCACCTGGAACGTGAATTCGGTCAAGGCACGGTTGCCCAACGTCCTCGACTGGCTGAAGACGGCGGACCCGGACGTAGTCCTGCTCCAGGAAATCAAGTGCGAGACCGGAAATTTCCCGTATTTTGAGATCGAGGGGCTGGGCTACCACACGGCGGTTCACGGCCAGAAGAGCTATAACGGCGTGGCCATCCTCTCCAAGCTGCCGATCGAGGACGTCGTCTGCGGCCTTCCGGGCGACGAATTCGACACCCATGCCCGCTATATCGAGGCCACGATCGGCGACCTGCGCGTCGCTTCCATCTATCTGCCGAACGGCAACCCCGTCGGAACCGACAAATATCCCTACAAGCTGGCCTTCATGGACCGCCTGAAGGCCAGGGCCCGTCAACTTCTGGCCGAGGACCGCCCGTTCGCGCTCGGTGGCGACTACAACGTGATCCCCGAGCCGATCGACTGCTACGATCCGAAGGCTTGGGAAGAGGATGCGCTCTTCCGCCTCGAGACGCGGCGCAAGTTCCGTGAACTCCTGAATCTCGGCCTGACGGAGGCCTACCGTGCCCTGCATCCGGGACAAGGCCGGGCCTACAGCTTCTGGGATTATCAGGCAGGCTGCTGGCCGCTGGACAAGGGGATCCGGATCGACCACTTTCTCCTGGGGCCGCGGGCGGCCGACCGGCTAGTTTCGGCGACGATCGACAAGGAACCCAGGGGCCGGGAGAAAGCCTCCGACCACACGCCTGTGCTGATCGAACTGGAGACGGCGGGATGACCCGGCTATCAGGCGGCTGTCTCTGCGGCGCCGTCCGGTACGATGTTGGGGGAAGGTCGGATTCGATCGGCTATTGCCATTGTACGCTGTGCCGGAGATCCAGCGGAGCCCCGGTGATGGCCTGGGCAACCTTCGCCCGCGACCATGTCCGGCTCGATGGGTCGCCCAGAATGTTCCGGTCCTCATCCAAGGGACAGCGCCTGTTCTGTCCCAGATGCGGAACCCAGATCATTTTCCAGGAAAGCGAAACCTCGCCGACCATCGACGTGAACATCGTAACGCTGGACGATCCGACCGCATTGCGCCCCGATCACCATATCTGGACGTCGAGCCGGCTGGACTGGTTCGAAACCGACGACGATCTGCCGCGCTTTCCCGGCGAGGCTCCCACCGCCTGATGGGACCTGTCCGACCTTCCGACGGAAGAATCGAGTTGTCCATCTGGCTGGGGCGCCGATACTCTCCAGCGCCGTGAACGCCTCATCTCTCATCAAACGGACCCAGTGGCCATTCTGGCTGGCCCTGATCGGGTTCATGCTGAATGCCCTGGTTCCGCTGGGGCAGGCGTTGCCGCGTGCCTGGATCGTCGGAAACGACGGAACGACCCTGCCGCTCGTCCTCTGCCGCACCCTCGCGGACCTCCCCGACAGCGGTCCGGCCAAAAAGAGCCGGGACCTGGCATCGCTGAACTGCCCCATCTGCCAGATCTTCCACTCGGCAGACCAAGCGCTTTCGCCCGGCGCGGCGCACGTCGCCCGCCCCATCCTCGTCGCGAAGGTCGCGTTCGTCCCGATCGATCAGGGGGTGTCGCGCACCCTCGAGGGGCAAGCCGCCCACCCCCGCGGGCCGCCTGCGCTCGCCTGACGGCACCCTTATCCGAACACTATTATGCGCGGGCCGGCGCCGCCGGTTCCGGCTTCGACGGCGGGATACCGGCCCCGTACCCGCGCGCTCATCCATGCCCCCTATTGAGGAAGCCATGAAGTTGAGGACTCGTCTCGCCGCCACCGCCGGCATCACGCTCGCCCTGCTCGTCGCCGCGGCCTCCGCCCACGAATACACGATCGGCTCCATCGAAATCGGACATCCCTGGACACGGCCGACGCCGCCCGGTGCCCCTACGGCCGCCGGATACATGACGCTCACCAACAACGACACCAAGGACGATCGGCTGGTTTCCGCCGAAACCGACCTTGCGGCGGTCACCGAGCTGCATCGCAGCGAAATGGTCGATGGTGTCATGCGCATGCGCGCCCAGCCGGAGGGCCTGGTGCTGCCGGCGGGCGAGACCGTCCGGCTGGAGCCGGGCGGATATCATCTCATGCTGATCGACGTGGAGCGCCCATTCGCCGCGGGCGAGCGTATTCCCGTCACCCTCACCTTCGAGAGCGCCGGGACGGTGACCGTGGAACTCTCGGTCGACGCTCCGAAGGCTCACGAGCCTGCGGACACGCACGCAGGCCACTGAGGACTGCTCGGCCCGGGGCGCGGACGGCACCGGAAGGGCCGCCCCTGCCCCGGGGACGTCACCCCGCAGCCGATTGGCTGCTCACGACGGCGAGCGCCGCCTCCAGCTTCTCCTTCAGCCGCAGCGTTTCGCTCAGGCGATCGCGCTGCTCCTCGACCACTTCCGGAGGAGCCTTTGCAAGAAACTGCTCGTTTTCCAGCTTCTTGCGAAGCTTGGCGATTTCCGAATCGAGCTTGCCGGCCTCCTTGGAGAGCCGCGCCCTCTCCTGATCCAGATCGATTACGCCCGAAAGCGGCAGAATAGCGGTCGCCTCGTCGACGACGGCCTGGGCCGCACCCCGCACGACCTCCTGCAGCTGGGCCTCGGTGTCGATCGCCTCGATCGACGAAAGCCGCGCGAGACGCCGGATCAGCGCGTCATGCGTCGTCAGCCGCGCTCTGGTCGTCTCGGATGCATCCTTGAGATAGCAGGAGAGTTCGGCCGCCGGCGGCACGTTCATCTCGGACCGGACGGTCCGGATCGCGGAGATCAGGCGGACGACCCAGCTCATTTCCGCGGTGGCGTCAGCATCGACGAGGTCCCGGGCATACTGGGGCCACGGCTCGGCAATCAACCTGCCGGGTCGTGCCGGAGAAAGCGCCGCCCACAGCTCTTCCGTCAGGAAGGGCATCTGAGGGTTCAGCAGATGGAGGATCTGATCGAGGACCCAGGCGGTGGTGCCACGCGTCTCGGCCTTGGCCCTTTCGTCCTCTCCAGTCAGGATCGGCTTCGTGAACTCCAGATACCAGTCGCAAAAGGTTCCCCAGGCGAACTGGTAGAGGGCACCGGCGGCCTCGTTGAAGCGGTAGGCCTTGAGTGCCTCGTCCACCTTCCAGGCCGTTTCGGCGACCTCTCCGACAATCCAGCGGTTGACGGTCAGCGTGCAGCTTCGGGGATTGAAGCCGGGCACCGGTTCGCACCCGTTCAGCTGGCAGTACCGGGCCGCGTTCCACAGCTTGGTCGCAAAGTTCCGGTAGCCTTCGACCCGCTGCTCGGAAAGCTTGATGTCACGCCCCTGGGCAGCCATCGAGATGAGGGTGAAACGCAGGGCGTCGGCGCCGTATTTGTCGATGAGCTCGATCGGGTCGATGACGTTGCCCTTCGACTTCGACATCTTCTGGCCCTTTTCGTCCCGGACCAGAGCATGGATGTAGACCGTCCGGAACGGCACGTCGCCCATGAAATGGAGACCCATCATCATCATCCGGGCCACCCAGAAGAAGATGATGTCGAACCCGGTGATCAGGACGTCGCCCGGATAGTAGCGGTGAAGCTCCGCCGTGTCGTCGGGCCAGCCCAGGGTGGAGAACGGCCAGAGCGCGGACGAGAACCAGGTGTCGAGCACGTCCTCGTCCCGGCGCAGTTCCACGTCGTGGCCGTACTTTTCCCGTGCCTCCGCTCGCGCTTCCTCCTCGGTCTCGGCCACGAAGACCGATCCGTCCGGCCCGTACCATGCCGGGATCTGGTGGCCCCACCAGAGCTGGCGGCTGATGCACCATGGCTGGATGTTGCGCATCCACTCGAAATAGGTGTTCTCCCATTGCTTGGGCACGAACACCGTCCGCCCCTGCTCCACCGCCTCGATGGCCGGCTTCGCCAGGGTCGCGTCATCGCAATACCACTGGTCGGTCAGCCAGGGCTCGATCGGCACGCCGCCTCGGTCGCCGTAGGGGACGGTATGCAGGTGATCCTCGACCTTCTCCAGTAGGCCGAGTGCCTCGAAGGTTTCCACGACCTTCCGCCGCGCATCGTACCGATCCAACCCCCGGTACTCCTCGGGGGCGTTTTCGTTGATGCGGGCGTCGGCGTCGAGGATGTTGATCATCGGCAGGTTGTGCCGCCGGCCGACCTCGAAGTCGTTGAAGTCGTGTGCCGGCGTGATCTTGACCGCGCCCGATCCCTTCTCCGGATCGGAATAGGCGTCGGCGATGATCGGGATCCTGCGCCCGACGATCGGCAGAAGGACCGACTTGCCGATCAGATCCTTGTAGCGCTCGTCGTCCGGATGCACGGCGACGGCAGTGTCGCCCAGCATGGTCTCGGGACGGGTGGTGGCAACCACGATCCAGCGCGACGGATCGTCCGCCAGCGGATAGCGCAGGTGCCAGAGATGCCCCTTCGTCTCCTTCTGCTCCACCTCCAGGTCCGAGATCGCGGTGCGCAGTTTCGGATCCCAGTTGACGAGGCGCTTGTCACGATAGATCAGGCCTTCGCGGTACAGCGTGACGAAGACCTTGCGCACGGCGCGGTTCAGCCCCTCGTCCATCGTGAACCGCTCGCGTGACCAGTCCGGCGAGGCGCCGAGGCGGCGAAGCTGGCGGGTGATCATGCCGCCGGATTCGGCCTTCCATTCCCAGACCCGGTCGACGAAGGCCTGCCGGCCAAGGTCCCGGCGGTTCTTTCCTTCGCGCGCCAGGTTGCGTTCCACGACCATCTGGGTCGCGATGCCGGCATGATCGGTGCCCGGCTGCCACAACGCGTCGCGGCCGGATCGGCGATAGTAGCGGGTCAGGACGTCCTGCAGCGTCATGTTGAGGGCATGGCCCATATGCAGGCTGCCCGTCACGTTCGGCGGCGGCATCATGATGGTGAACGGATGCCCGTTGGAGCGGACATCGCTGGCAAATGCGCCGGACTGCTCCCAATCGGCGTAATGCTTCGCCTCGATCTGGGCAGCGCTGTAGGTCTTGTCCAGCATCGCCGAACTTTCCCTCGTCCCGATGGTTCTCAGATTTCGTGCCGGCAATAGGTAACCCAGGCCGGTCCGTTGGGCCAGCCTGGAAAACTCAGCCGATTACCTGGATTGAATCCGGGTCCGCTCAGCGCCGTGCGCCGCGCCCGATCTTCTGGACTTCCCGTTCGACGATCTCCTCGACCAGGGAAGGTAGATTTTTCTCCAACCACTCCCGCAGCATCGGGCGAAGCGCTTCCTTCACCAGATCCTCCAGCGTGCGGGTGCCATCGCCGACGGGCGGGCTTACGCGCGGCGCCGTCTCACGCTCGTCGGCCCGTTCCGTCAGGCGCCCGAGAGCGGCGCTGGCGGCCGTGACCGTGTCGTCCGAGACCAGGGAATCCTCGTCCGGCATGGGGGGCATGGTATCGCTCCTGAAGTCTTCGGACTCGGGCGTCAATTCACCGATGATGTCCGCGGTAGGCTCGTCCTCGGGCTGGAAGGCGGCAGCCGGCGCCGGGTCGTCGTCGACGATATCGGTCAGCTCCAGCACGTCATCCGGTACAGAGACCTCCGAAAGAGATCCGGTCCCGTCTTCGGGCCTGTTCTCCCCCTCCCCATCCTCGGAGATGATCCGGCGAATGGAGGCGAGGATCTCCTCCATCGATGGTTCTTTCTGGGTTGTCGAATCGCTCATGTGAACCCGCGTCCCGCCATGCTGCGGATGAGAGGCGATAGCCTGATGGCCAGCTTTACTGGGGAATAGGTTAACAAAACCGTAAACGCCCCAGCATGCCGGGCGGCGCTACTCCTCTACGCTTATCTCCTCGACGGAAGTCCCCCACCAGCTTCGGCGCGCCCGGTCGTAATCGGGATCGAAGTCGTAATATTCGACCGGAAGGTTAAGATTCCGGGCGGTCAGTTCGCCGACCGCCGCGAGCAGCTGGAAGGCCGCAACGGTTTCGTCACGCTGCGCCTGGACGAGAGAGACGCGGGCATCGAGCAGTTCCTGCTCGGCATCCAGCACGTCCAGCACGGTTCGGGAGCCGACGAAGGCTTCCTGCTGAACGCCTTCCAGCGCGATCTCCGCCGAGCGGATCTGCGACGTCAGCGATTCGATGCTGGCACGGGAAGTCTGAAGGCCCTCCCAGGCCTGGATCGCCTGCTCGATCGCTTGGCGGCGCGCTTCCGTGACGCGGATTCGTTCGGCGTTCGCGCTGTGCCGCGCTTCACGGACCCGGGACGATACGGCCCCCGCCTGGTAGAGCGGGATCACCACCTGGGCGACGATCGACGCGCTGTCGCTCCGGTCGATGTTGACCGTCGGCTCGCGATTGTGCGCGATCTGCCCGGCCACGCTGATCTCCGGCAGCAATTCGCCCCGAACGACGTCGACGCCGGCCGACGCCGCCTGTTCGTTGAAGCTCTGGGCGATCACAGCGGGGCTGTTCTGTTCGGCCAGCAGAATGGCCTCTTCGAGAGAGGTCGGGAGCATCAGGGTCGGGTTCGGCGCCTGAAGTTCACCCGGAGGCACGCCGATCACCCTTTCATAGGTGGCCCGTGCCGCGGACAGCGCACCTTCCGCCTCGATCCGGGAGGCAATCGCCCCCGCGAGGCGGGATTCCGCCTGGCTGACGTCGGTACGCGTGATCTCTCCGACCTCGAACCGGTCGCGGGAGGCCTGCAACTGCCGCCGCAGCACCTCCTCGTTATTGCGGGCAAGATCGAGGACGGCCTGCTCGCGAACCACGTTCATGTATGCGATGACCGCGTTCAGGAGGACCTGCTGCTCGACGTCGGTGTATGATGCCCGGGCCGCCTGAACGGCGTTCTCGGCCTGACGCACGCTCGCCTGTGTACGGCCGCCGCGGTACAGCGGCTGGACGATCTCGATCCCGATGGACGCAGGATTGATCGTCTCCTCGTTTTTTGCACCGGTCACGGAGCGGGTGTCATCCCGCTCGATGCCGATGCTGCCCGTCGCCTGGATGGTC
>JAJUFW010000174.1 GCA_029263555.1 Alphaproteobacteria bacterium | reverse complement strand
TGACCGGTGCGGTCCGCCATGCCCAGCCGGGCCAGCAGCTTTCCGGCGCGGGCCTCCCGGTCGGCCGGCGGCAGGCCCGAATAGACGGCCGGAAGCTGGACATTGGCGAGCGCGGTCAGCTCCGAAAGCAGAGGGTAGCGTTGGAAGATGAAGCCGAAATGCTCGCGCCGCAGCTCGGCCAGCCGGTCGGCGTCGAGCTCCGCGGTTTCCTTCCCGAGGATGCGATAGCTGCCCGAGGTCGGGCGGTCGAGACAGCCCAGGATGTTCATCAGGGTCGACTTGCCCGACCCCGACGCGCCGACGATGGCGACCATCTCGCCGGCCTCGATCGTGAGGTCGATGCCCTTGAGGACCGACACCTCGCCTTCGCCGGCGGGAAAGGTCCGCCGGAGCTGACTCAGCTCGATGAGCGGTGCCGCCATGGCGTCAGAACAGCCTCATCGAGCGTCGGCCCGGGCCGGCAGGCTGCTCGGCCTGCGCAGGCAACTGGCCGATGACGACCCGCTCTCCCTCCTGCAGTCCCGATCGCACTTCGGCCGTGACCTTGTCGTTCAGGCCGATCTCGACCTGTCGCTCGACGATCCGGTCCGCTCCTTCGACGACCTGGATGGTGTAGGTCCCGTCGGCGTTCCTGGGACCGAGGGCGGCAGACGGCACGGTCAGGACGTCCGTGGCCTCGCCGGTCACGATGCTGACCTCGGCGGTCATGTAGGTCCTGAGATGCCGGTCCGGGTTGGGGACGTCGAACGTGCCGATGTAATAGACCGCCGAAGTCGTGGTGGCGGTCGACGACGAGCCCATGGACCCGGAGGAGCTGATGCTGCTGTCGCTGGTGATGGTCTCGGGCGCCGGCTCGACCGCCTCCAGCGTCGCCTCATAGAGCCGGTCCGGTTCGCCGAGGATCGTGAACTCGACCTTCTGACCGGGCTGGACCTTGACGATGTCGGCCTCGGAAATCTCGGTCCTGACCGTCATGACGTCTAGCTGGCCCAGGATGACGATGGTGGGCGCGGACTGGGCGGCGTTCACGGTCTGCCCTTCCTGGGTGACGACGGCCAGGACCGTCCCGTCGATCGGGGCGGTGATCATCGTATAGTCCAGGTCGATCTCGGCAGTCTGCACGGCGACCTCGGCCGCCTTGATGTCGGCGTCGAGAGCGGCGATCTGGGCCTCCGTCGTCCTCACGGACGAGAGCGCGGACTCGTACTCGTCACGCGAGATCGCGTTCTGGGCAAGAGCCCGCTCCTGGCGGGCGAGGGTCGCTTTGGCATAGGCAAGCGTCGCCTCCTTCTCCCGGCGCTCCGCCCGGGCGCGCTGCAGGGTCGCCTCGGCGGTCCGGAGGGCGTTCTGCTGGGGAAGCGAGTCGATCTCGGCCAAAAGGTCGCCCTTCCTGACGTCCTGGCCCACCTCGACATTGACGGCGATGAGACGTCCCGAGACCTGGGCGCCAAGCGCCACCAGCTTCACCGGTTTCAGAATGCCGGTCGCCAGAACGGTTTCTCTGACGCTGCCGATCGTGACCGGCGCGGTACGGAATCCGGGTTGCGGCGATGCCATCAGCGCCGACCGGAACCACAGGCCCGCTGCGATGACCGCGAGAAGGACCAGGCCGATCGTCGTCAGGCGGCGCCCCCGACGGGAGGCGCGCGCGGGTCGTGTCTGGGAAGAAGTCGCCATGATCGTTGTCGCCGTTATTGCTATCGAAGACGCGGCCCGGAATACGCGTCGACGATCAAGGGGCGGGAGGCGTCGACCTCGCCGCTCCAGCCGCCGCCCAACGCCTTGTTGAGAGCGACATAGTTCGTGGTGATGTCGACCTGGGTTTGGATCAGCGAATCCTCGGCGGAATAGAGCGACCGTTCCGCATCGAGGACGTCGAGGAAGCTGGACGACCCGATCTGATAGAGGGACCGCGCCAGCCGGACCGCTTCCCGATACGCGGCCACCGCTTCCTCCAGCCGGTCGCGCCGCTCCCGCGCCTGGGCCAACCCGACGGCGGCGTTTTCTACCTCCTCGAGCGCGGTCAGCACGGCCGATTGGAAGGCGACGTAGGACTGGTCCCGCTGCGCCGCGGCAACGTCGACCGCGGCCGCGAGGCTGCCGCCGTTGAAGATCGGAATGCTGACGGACGGTCCGAAGGACCAACTGATCGATGAGCTTCGCGCCAGGTCGCCGAAGTTGGAGCCCGAGGTGCTGATGCTGCCGGCCAGGCTGATGCTGGGGTACCGGGCAGCCTCCGCCTGGCCGATCCGCGCCGTCGCCTGGGCCAACTCACGCTCGGCCTGCCGGATATCGGGGCGCGAGAGCAGGACGTCGGCCGGCACGCCCATGGGCATCGCCGAATGTGGGACGGGGATCGGGGCATCGGCCACCAGCCGCGCGGCGAGGGCCGAAGGTTCGCGCCCCAGCAGCACGCCCAGCCGGTGCAGGGCTTCGGCATAGCCGGTCCTGAGCGAGGCGAGGTTGGCTTCGGTGCTGCTGACCTGGGCGGTCGCGTTGGCGACGTCGAGCGCGGAGACGGTCCCTGCCTCGAACTTGGCCCGGGTCAGGGCCGCCGTTTCCCGCTGCGACGCCACCGTCCGCTCGGCAAGTGCGATCCGCGCCTGGTAGCCGCGGGCTGAGGTATAGTTCGTGGCGACGTCGCCGATCAGCGTGACCAGCGCCGCGCGAAGCGCCTCCTCGGCCGCCTCCATTCCGTAGCCGGCCGCCTCGACGCCCCGCTGGTTGGCGCCGAACAGGTCCAATTCCCAGCTTGCGTCGAAACCGCCCTGAACCCTCGTGGAGGCCTCCCGGGTCCTGTCGCCCAGGCGGGACGAGGAAAGGCCGTTGCGGCTCCTGTCGACCGAACCCGATGCCGAAATCGAGGGCAGCAGAGCGCCGCCTGCCTGGCGGAACGCCGCCCGCGCCTCGCGCACGCGGGCCTTTGCGGTCTCGACATCCCAACTGCCGGCGACCGCCTCCTCGATCAGGGCGTCGAGCGTCGGGTCGCCGAGACTGCGCCACCACTCCGACAGCTCGGGCGCGGCGGTGGCGGTCGCATCGGATCCGGCGAAGCCCCAGGCGGGCGACAGGCCGATTTCGGGTGCGGCATAGTCCGGGCCGACACTGCAGCCGGCCAGGAGCGTGGCCACCACGGCAAGAGGCGCGATCATGCCCATCCGGAGACGCCGGAGGACGTGCTGCGCATCCTGCCGCGGGCGGTCGTTGATATCGTTATCGGGAAGGATAGGAGAAAAGCCCACGCAAGGTCCTGGGGCCGTTCGTGCTCACGGCGCGAGCGGAATTTCGAAACTGTGGCGTACCGATATATAGGCGGGCTGCCCCTGTCAATGCCAGGGAATGTCACAGTGGAACGCGGCGCGTGCGCAGTTCGCGACGGGGGAGATGCCGCCCACCATCGGCGCCGCTGCGTGCCCGTCGCGATCCATGGCCGCGCCCTTAGGGTGAGCGCCATTTTCATCGGACCGGCAAGGCTATATACCGTTTGTGGCCCAAGAGCGGCCCAACACGGGACCGGAATAAATGATCAAGAGAAATCGCTGCGCCATCCTGATACCCGCCCTTGCCGTCCTCGCGATGCTCGGCGCTGGGGCCGATCGCGCCCCGGCGGACGCGGCGGACATCGAGACCATTGCCATCCTGGCGCCTGAACAGGCGACGGATTTCGGCTGGAACCAGCAGGGGGTCGAGGCCGCCCGGGAGGTCGCCGAGGCCTACGGGCTCGAGCTCATCGTCGCCGAAGGTCTGGGGTATGACGACGTCCGGCCGACGCTCCGCGAGCTTGCGGCGGACGGGGCGGACCTCATGATCGCCCATGCCGCCGGATACAACACCGCCGCGCCGGAGATCGCGGAGGAAACCGGCGTCCCGGTCGCCATCACCGATCGGCCGGACCTGGCGCAGCCGGGCCTCGTCGCCGACTATACGTTGAGCGGCCATGACGGGGCCTATCTCGCAGGACGGCTCGCCGCCCGGATGACCCGGACTGGGACCCTCGGGATCGTCGTCTCCGACGAGCCGCCCTCCTGGAATTCGCAGTCGGCCGCCTTCGCCGAAGGCGTCCGGGCGGAGCGGTCCGACATCACGTTGCGCTATGCCGTCATCGGTCCGGCCGCCTACAGCGATGCCGCCGGCGGCCGGCGCGTCACGGAATCCCTCATCGCCGCGGGCGCCGACATCATCTTCGGTCAGGGCGACGGTTCCAGCTTCGGCATGCTGGAGGCGGTGAAGACGACGAAGGCGGTCGATGGCGGAAAGGTCTATTTCATCGACGTCATCGGCGACAAATCCAGCCTGGACGACACCGGGCACCTGTTGACGTCGGTGGTCTGGAACATGACACCGGTCTTCTCCGCCATGGTCGAGGATCTGCGCCAGGGCACGTTCGGGACGAAGCCCTATGCGCTGTCGCTTGCCGACGACTCGGTCCATCTTCTGAAGACCGGGCAGATCCCCGAGGAGCAGTGGGCGGCAGTCCTCCGGGACCGGGAGGAGATCCTGTCGGGCGCGGTCACGGTCGAACCGAAGTTCGACGCCCGCGAGGTGAGGGCGATGATGTCGGCGGTGGCCGACTAGCCTAGCATCGTCGCCCATGGCCGGAGAGAGCCCGGACGCCCCTGCCCGGGACGGGAAGGTCCCCGTTCTCGAGGTACGGGGGCTGACGAAGCGCTTTTCCGGAGTGACGGCGGTTTCCGGATTGGACCTGGCGGTTCGGGCGGGCGAGGTCCACGTCCTTCTGGGAGAGAACGGGGCCGGCAAGTCGACCCTCGTCGCCATGATCTCCGGCCTCGTCCGCCCCGACGAAGGGGCGATCCTGGTCGACGGCAGGAGGCGGGCGCTGGGCGCGCCCCGTCGCGCCTTGCGCCTCGGCATCGGGACGGTCTTCCAGCACTCGATGCTGGTGCCGACGCTTACCGTCGCAGAGAACCTCGCCCTCGGCGGGCGATGGTGGCGGGCGCCGGCGCTGGGGGAAACGGCGGCCACGCTGAGGCGCCTGGCCGGCGAGCTTTCGCTCGGCGAACGGCAGCAGGTCGAAATCCTGCGTGCCATCCTGCGTGGAAGCCGCGTTCTGGTGCTGGACGAAGCGACCGCCATGCTGACCCCGCAAGGCGCGGCCGAGCTGGGGGCGCTGGTACGCCGTCTGGTCGGGCGCGGCATCGGGGTCGTCTTCATCACCCACAAGCTGAACGAAGCCTTCGACATCGGTGACCGGATCACGGTGCTGAGGCAGGGGCGCAAGGTCGGCGAACTCGTGCCCCGGGACTTTGCCTCGCGCGGTGTCGACGAGCTTCAGTCGGCGGTCGTCGAGCTCATGTTCGGTCCGGCCGCCCCGGGGCGGGGCAGAGTGCCGGACGCCGGTGACCCGCCCCGCCCACGGCCGCGCCGGGACGGGCCGCCGGTGCTGCGGGTGCGGGATCTCGGCACGGATTCGGCAGGCGGCAATGCGCCAGCGGGGATCTCGTTCGACGTCTCGCCAGGGGAGATCCTGGGGATTGCCGGGATCGACGGCAATGGCCAGAAGCGCCTGGCCGAGGCGATTGCCGGGCAGCTTCCCTATCGTGGCAGCGTCGAGCTGGACGGCCGCAAGGTCGACGGGCTCGACGTGGGGGAACGCAGCCGGCTCGGGCTTCGCTACATCACCGACGACCGCCTGGGCGAGGGGACGGTCGGCAGCTTTTCCGTCGCTCTCAACCTGGTCCTGAAGGAGATCGGGGAGCCACCATGCTGGCGGCACGGGATCGAGCGCCGGGACAGGATTGCGGAAAGGGCCCGGGATCTCGTGGCCGCCTTCGACGTGCGTACGCCCGGCATCGGCACGCCGGTCGGCCGGCTTTCCGGTGGCAACATCCAGAAGGTCCTGCTGGCCCGGGAACTGACCGGCAGCGCCCGCGCCGTGATCTGTTCGAAACCGACCAACGGCCTGGACCTTAAGACGACGAGGGACGTGCGCGAACGGATTCTGAGGGCCGCCGCGTCCGGCATAGCGATCGTCCTCATCTCGACGGATCTGGACGAGGTCCTGGAGCTCAGCAACCGGATCGCCGTGATGGCGCGCGGGCGCCTCGTGGGCATGGTCGCGAACGGGCCGGAGGCGCGTCGCCGCGTCGGCGAAATAATGCTGGGAATCGTGCGATGATGAAGGGGGATCCGACGCCGGCCTTAGGGACGACGGGCCGCCTGCCGGGGCGGCCTCGGGCCGAGGCGTCGCATCGGCTGCTGCTGACGGCCGTTCTCCCGGTCACGCTGACCCTCGTCCTGTCGGGGCTTCTGCTCCTGGCCTTCGGGGCCGATCCGATCGCCTATTACGGTTACGTCCTCCGCCGCGGCCTCCTGTCGTGGCTCGGGTTCGAGGCGACGGCGACCCGGATGGCGCCGCTTCTGTTCCTGGCTGCGAGCCTCATCGTGGCGTTCCGGGCGGGGATCTGGAATCTGGGCGTCGACGGCCACCTCCGGCGGGCGGCGGTCGCCGCCGCGGCCGCGGCGCCGGTCCTGGTCCAGAGCTTGCCGGCCTGGGCGACGCTGGTTCTGTGCTTCGGCCTCGCGGCTCTGGTCGCAACGCTCTG
>JAJUFW010000250.1 GCA_029263555.1 Alphaproteobacteria bacterium | reverse complement strand
GCCGATCAAGCTGATGGGCACGGGCGAGCGGGTCGACGCGCTGGAGCCCTTCCACCCGCGCCGGATCGCCGGCCGCATCCTGGGCATGGGCGACGTGGTCAGCCTGGTGGAGCGGGCGGCCGAGACGATCGAGCGCGAGGACGCCGAAAAGCTGGCCGCCAAGATCCAGAAGGGCGAATTCGACCTCGACGACCTGGCCTCCCAGCTGAAGCAGATGCGCAAGATGGGCGGGCTGTCGGGCCTGATGGGGCTGCTGCCGGGCGTCGGCAAGCTGAAGGAGCAGCTGAAGAACGCCAATCTGGACGACAGCATCATCAAGCGCCAGGAGGCGATCATCTCCTCGATGACGCCGCAGGAACGGCGCAATCCGAAGATCATTCACGCCAAGCGCAAGATCCGCATCGCCAAGGGCTCCGGCACCAGCGTGCAGGACGTCAACAAGCTGCTGAAGCAGCATCAGCAGATGGCGGACATGATGAAGCGCGTGAAGAAGATGGGGAAGAAGGGGCTGCTGCGCGGCGGCTTCCCCGGCCTGCCCGGCGGCGGCCTGCCGCCCGGGATGCTGCCGCCCGGGGGCTTCAAGTGAACGCCCTCAGCCCCGCACCGGCGGCCCTGCCGGTCGACGCCGATTCGGACGACCGCAAGGTCCGGTCCGTCCGTCACCCAAGGTCCGGCCGCAGGCCGGGCCCGAACCTCTAGAGCAAGCAGGAAAGGTTAAGTTCCAATGTCCGTGATGATCCGCCTTACCCGCGGCGGCGCCAAGAAGCGTCCCTTCTACTCGATCGTCGTCGCCGACAAGCGCAGCCCGCGCGACGGCCGCTTCATCGAGAAGGTCGGCACCTACAACCCGATGCTGGAGAAGGACCATCCCGAGCGGGTGACCCTGAAGGAAGAGCGCATCCGTCACTGGCTGGGCGTCGGTGCCCAGCCGACCGACCGGGTCGCCAAGTTCCTGGGCCAGGCCGGCATCATCGAGGCGCCGAAGTACCGCGAGACGCCGAAGAAGTCTGCCCCGAAGGCCAAGGCCCAGGAGCGCATGCGCGAGGAGCAGGCCCGCCGCGAGGCCGCGGAGCAGGCGGCCGCCGCCGGCGCCGAGGGCTGAGCCTCGGGCTGAGCGCACCGTTTCCGCCTTTCCGGGCCCTGCGCGGCCCGGACGGAGCCAGGATTCATGGCTGCAAGCGATCCCGCGCGCGTCTGCGTCGGCCTGATCACGGGCGCCCATGGCGTCCGCGGCCTGGTCAAGGTGAAGCCGTTCACCGACGACCCGGCCGCCGTCGCCGCCTACGGCCCGCTGACCGACCAGTCGGGACGCCGCCGATTCGCGCTCGAGCTACTGTCCTTCGGCAAGGGGCAGTGGCTGGCGCGGGTGGACGGCGTGTCCGACCGCACGGCCGCCGAGGCCCTTCGGGGCACGCGTCTCTATGTCGACCGGCAGGCCCTGCCGGAACCAGACGAGGACGAGTTCTACCACGCCGACCTGATCGGGCTTCGGGCCGAGTTGACGGACGGAGCGACGCTTGGCCGGGTCCGGGCCGTTCATGACTTCGGCGCCGGCGACGTGGTGGAGATCGACCGGCCCGGAGGCGGCAGCGTGATAGTGCCGTTCACCCGAGCGGTGGTTCCCGTCGTGGACATCGCGGGCGGGCGAATCGTCGTCGATCCGCCGGTCGGTCTGCTGGACGAACCCGAAGGCCCGCCGCCGGAAGCGTTGCCGGAGGCGCGGGGCGATGGGGGGAAGCAAGCATGAGCGAGAAAGCGGCCGAGCCCCGGCTGACGGTGCGAGTCCTGACCCTGTTTCCGGAGATGTTTCCGGGCCCGCTCGGCGTCTCGCTCGCGGGCAAGGCGCTCGAACGGGGCAATTGGGCGCTGGAAACGCTGGACATTCGCGACTATGCGCGCGATAAGCACCGGTCCGTCGACGACACCCCATTCGGGGGCGGCGCCGGCATGGTGATGAAGCCCGATGTCGTGGATGCGGCGCTGGTCGCGGCCCGGCGGCCGGGCAGCCGCACGATCTACCTGTCGCCCCGCGGCCGGACCCTGGACCAGGAGCTGGTCAGGGAGCTGGCGGCGGAGCGGGACATCGTCCTTCTGTGCGGCCGCTACGAAGGGGTGGACCAGCGGGTGCTGGACGCCCACGCGGTCGAGGAGGTCAGTCTCGGCGACTTCGTGCTGTCGGGCGGCGAACCCGCGGCGATCTGCCTCGTCGATGCCGTGGTCCGGTTGCTGCCGGGCGTCATGGGCAACGAGGTGAGCGGCGAGGAGGAAAGCTTTTCGTCCGGCCTGCTGGAATACCCGCATTACACGCGGCCGGCGGTCTGGACGGGGCATGACGGCATGGCGCGCGCGGTGCCGGAAGTGCTGGTCTCCGGCCATCACGCCAAGGTGAAGGCCTGGCGGTTGGCAGAGGCGGAAAGGATCACCCGGGAGCGACGCCCGGACCTCTGGCGGAAATACGAGGCCGCCAAGTCCGTCAGTGCCCGGGGATTGGACTAGAGAATCCGGTTTTGGCCGGCGATAACGTTTTGGACCGAAAGGTGAGTGCCATGAACATTCTTCAGCAGTTGGAAGCCGAGCAGGCCGAGAAGCTCGCCGCCCAGCGCCCGGTGCCCGACTTCGCGCCGGGCGACACGCTCCGGGTCAACGTCAAGGTCGTCGAAGGCAGCCGCGAGCGCGTGCAGGCCTACGAGGGCGTCTGCATCGCCCGCAAGAATGCCGGCCTGAACAGCTCGTTCACCGTCCGCAAGATCAGCTATGGCGAAGGCGTGGAGCGCGTCTTCCCGCTCTACAGCCCGCGTCTCGAATCGATCGAGGTGGTTCGTCGCGGTGTCGTCCGTCGCGCCAAGCACTATTACCTGCGCGGCCGTCGCGGAAAGTCCGCCCGGATTGCCGAGAAGCGCGACAACCGTCCGCAGGAGAACGCGGAGGGCTGACCCCTTTCCCGCCGCCCGGCAGGTCGGCGGGCCGCAAGGCAATCGCGAAGAGCCGCCGGTCCGCTCGGGCCGGCGGCTCTTTTCTTTTCCGTCGAACGTTATCCCCGGATTGGGGTTTTGCGGAACAAGTCCGCCCTCCGCGACCTTCCCCGTTCCGGGGGCAGCATCTTTCCATGGGAAGGGTACAGGCCGAAGCCCCGTCGAACCATCGAACGGACCTTGATGACGCCTGTCTTTCTGATCCCGGCCTACAATCCGGACCGCCAGCTTCTGACGATCGCGGGCCATCTTGCCGCCGAAGGCTGGCCGGTGGTCGTCGTCGACGACGGCAGCGCCCCGGACCGGCGACCCTTGTTTCGGTCGCTGCAGGAACTCGACGGAGTGACCGTCCTCCGGCACGCGGCGAACCGCGGCAAGGGCGCGGCGCTCAAGACCGGCATGGCGCATGTGGCCCGGCACTATCCCGACGCGGTCGGCGTCGTCACCCTGGACGCCGACGGCCAGCACAGGGTCGAGGACGCTCGCGCGGTCGCCGAACGCCTGATCGCCCGCCCGCACATGCTGGTCATCGGGGTGCGCGACTTCCGCGGCGAGGTGCCGTGGCGCAGCCGCTTCGGCAACGCGGTGACGCGGCATCTGTTCGGTGCCCTGGTCGGCCTGAAGCTGGGCGACACCCAGTCGGGCTTGCGCGGGATCCCGATGGGTTTCGCGCGGCGGCTCCTCGATCTCGGCGCGAACGGCTACGAGTTCGAGCTGGACATGCTGATCCTTGCCAAGGAGCTGGCGGTCGAGGTCGGCGAGGTGCCGATCAGGACCGTCTACGTCCCGGGAAATCCCAGTTCGCACTTCAATCCCATCCTCGACTCGATCCGGATCTATGCCAGCCTGCTCCGCTATGTGCTGGCATCGATGATCACCGCGGTGATCGATAATTTGATCTTCATCGCCGCGATCGCGCTCGGCATTCCGCTCCTGCCGGCCCAGGCGATCGGGCGGGGCGGGGCGCTCGCGGCCAATTACTGGCTGGTGCGGCAGGCCGTGTTCCGTTCCGATCAGCGGCACCGAACGGCGGTGCCGCGCTATCTGACGCTGGTCGTCGTCTCCGGCGCGATCTCCTACGGCATGATCGTGTTCCTGCACGAACGTTTCGGCATGCCGGTGATCGCCGCGAAGCTCGCCGCGGAAACGGGGCTCTATTTCGTCAACTTCCTGGTCCAGCGGGAATTCATCTTCCGTCGCCGGCGCCGGATCCGCGGCTGAGCCGCGGGGCCCTGCCGCCGGCCGGATTGTCCCCTCCCGCCAGCGGATTTGTTCGGCCCCAAGGGTGACAATAATGCAATCATCATGCCTTCCGCCGGGCGGTCGGCTCCGTTATTCTCCCGATCGGTTCCGGTCCTCCGGACGCCCTCCGGGTTCTTCTTGACAGCAGATCGTCCTCATGTCCAAGCCGCGCACACTCTACGACAAGATCTGGGACGCCCATGTGGTGCACGCCGCCGAAGACGGCGCCTCGATCCTCTACATCGACCGTCATCTGGTCCATGAGGTGACGAGCCCGCAGGCGTTCGAGGGCCTGCGCATGGCCGGACGTCGCGTCCGCCGTCCCGACGCGACGCTGGCGGTCCCCGACCACAACGTTCCGACCAGCGACCGGTCGAAGGGCATCGCCGACGAGGAAAGCCGCATCCAGGTCGAGACGCTGGAGCGCAACGCCGCCGATTTCGGCATCGAGATCTTCAAGATGAACGATCGCCGCCAGGGGATCGTGCACATCATCGGGCCGGAGCAGGGCTTCACCCAGCCGGGCATGACGATCGTCTGCGGCGACAGCCACACGGCGACCCACGGCGCCTTCGGCGCGCTCGCCTTCGGCATCGGCACGAGCGAGGTCGAGCACGTCCTGGCGACCCAGACGCTGCAGCAGACCCGGTCCAAGAACATGCGCATCACGGTCGAGGGCGAACTGGCCCCGGGCGTGACGGCGAAGGACATCATCCTGGCGATCATCGCCAAGATCGGCACCGGCGGCGGGCAGGGCTACGTGCTCGAGTACCGCGGCGAGGCGATCCGTGCGCTCTCGATGGAGGCGCGCATGACGATCTG
>JAJUFW010000465.1 GCA_029263555.1 Alphaproteobacteria bacterium | reverse complement strand
GAACTGTTCTTCGCCAGATTGAGGTACTGGCTCGTCGTCGGCGGAATGATGATCCGGAGCGCCTGGGGCAGGACGACGAGGCGAAGCACCTGTCCCCGCCGCAGCCCGAGGGCGGCCGCCGCTTCCGTCTGGCCGTAGCTGACAGCCTGGATCCCGGCGCGGACGATCTCGGCGATGAAGGCGGCCGTGTAGAATGTCAGGCCCAGCAGCACCATCGAAAATTCCGGCGAAAGCGTCGCGCCGCCTTGGAAGTTGAATCCCCGGAGTTCGGGCACGCTCATCGCCACGGGGGCACCGCCGACCAGCCAGGTCGCAAGCGGCAGCCCGACGATCAGGGCGACCGAATACCGGCCTGTCGGAAAGGGCTGCCCCGTTGCCATCTGCCGCCGGTAGGCCCACCGGCGCAACATCACCGAGCCGATCACGCCGACGACCAGGGCCACTCCCATCCAGACCCAGATGGGATGCGCCTCCGGCACGGGAACGGTAATCCCGCGGTTGCTGAGAAAGACGCCTTCGACCGGCGCCAGGGCCTGCCGGGGATTCGGAAAGGTGATCAGGATGATCCCCTGCCAGACGAAGAGCTGGAGCAGGAGAGGAATGTTCCGGGTCACCTCGACATAGACCGTCGCGATTTTGGCCACCAGCCAGTTCGACGACAGCCGGGCGATGCCGATAAGGGTGCCGAGGATGGTGGCGAGGACGATGCCGAGCCCGGCCACTTTCAACGTGTTCAGGAGGCCGACCAGGAAGGCCCGGCCATAAGTGTCTGCCGGGGTGAAGCTGATCGGCCCTTCGCTGATCGCAAAACCGGCCTCGCGGTTCAGAAAGCCGTAGCCCGAAGCGATGTTGAGGCGGTTCAGATTGTCAATTGCGTTCGCAATGAAATACCAGCCGAGCAGCGCGACGCCGCCGAGCACGAGCATCTGGTAGATGATCCCGCGTGCCTGGGGATCGTTCCAGAAGCGTGCCTTGGCAGCGACGCGGCCCGCGTCTTGAATATCGACTGCCAATGATTTCCCTCCACGTCATTCGATGCCGCCGGACTTATGGCGACGACCGAAGAGGTTGAGCGCCGCCTCCGGGAATGAAGGCGGCGCTCGGGGGACCTCAAATCAGCGGAGCGGCATGGCGTACATCAGGCCGCCGTCGGTCCAGAGGGCATTGAGCCCCCTCTCCAGCGCCAGCGGCGTCTGCGAGCCGACATTGCGCTCGAAGATCTCGCCGTAGTTGCCGACCGACGCGATGACCTTGACGACCCAGTCTTCGGGCAGGCCGAGGGCCTCGCCGTTGCCCGGCGTCGCACCCAGGAGCCGCGAGATCGTCGGGTCCTCGCTGCTCACCATGTCATTCACGTTCTGGGAGGTGATGCCCTTTTCCTCCGCCTCGATGAGCGCGTACACCGTCCACTTGACGATGTCGAAGAACTGGTCGTCCCCGTGGGCGACGGCGGGGGCCAGCGGCTCCTTCGAGATGATCTCCGGCAGGATGATGTAGTCGCTCGGATTGGGCGCGGTCGTCCGGAGCGATGCCAGGCCGGACGCGTCCGTCGTATAGGCGTCGCAACGGCCGGCGAAGAAGGCCGCATTCAGCTCCTCGAACTGCTCGATGACGACGGTCTTGAGCTCCATGTCGTGGGCACGGAAATAGTCGGCGAGGTTCAGTTCGGTCGTCGTGCCGGGCTGCACGCAGACGGTCGCTCCGCTGAGCTCGAGCGCGCTCTGGACGCCGAGCGATTTCGGCACCATGAAGCCCTGGCCGTCGTAGAAAGTGACCGGCGCGAAATTCAGGCCGAGCGAGGTATCGCGGCCAAGGGTCCAGGTGGTGTTACGCGAGAGGATGTCGACCTCGCCGGTCTGCAGGGCGGTGAACCGCTGCTGGGCCGTCAGCGGCGTGAAGCGCACGGCTTCGCTGTCGCCGAAGATCGCGGCCGCGACCGCCCGGCAAACGCCGGAACGGCCATGAGAAGCCCCGCCGCGGCGAGCGCACCTGCGGCGACAACATTCCGTACAGTCATTTCCACCTACCCTGTTCTGATATTCGTTAGCCGGGCTCATCGGCCCTTCCCGCATATGTAGCAAGTTTTGATGTCGGATTTGAAGCATTGATCGTGACAATCGTCCCAGGAGGTCCTTCGTGTGCGGGCCCGGCCCGCCGGAATTCGGCCCATGCCGTCTGCGCCGAAGGTCCTCAACGGGCGGTTTTCATTGACCGCCCTCGTCACGCCGCCCTAGATCTTCCCGTCACTCTTTTCATGCCGAGCGAGTGGATGAAATGGCGAAATCCCGCCGCGCCGACACGATCCTGACCCATGCCGGCCTCAACCCTCGGGGCAACGAGGGCATCGTCAATCCCCCGGTCTATCACGCGTCGACCATCCTCTTCCCCACCTTGGAGGACATGGAAGCCAGGGCCTTGCGCCCCTTCGACGGGTTCAATTACGGCCGGTCGGGGACGCCGACGACGCGGGCCTTCGAGAATGCGGTGGCGGAGCTGGAGGGCGGGCACCGGGCCGTTGCCGTCGGCTCCGGCCTTGCCGCGGTCACGACCGCGATCTCGGCCTTCGTCAGCGCCGGCGATCATCTTCTGGTGGCGGACAGCGTCTACGGTCCCACCCGGGCCTATTGCGACAAGGTCCTGGCCCGCTTCGGTGTCGAAACCACCTATTACGATCCCTGCATCGGCGCAGGCATCGAGCGGCTGATCCGTCCCGAAACCCGAGCCGTCTACATGGAATCCCCGGGGTCCCAGACCTTCGAGATTCAGGACGTTCCGGCAATTGCGGCCGCGGCCCGCGCCCGAGGCGTCGTGACCATGATCGACAATACCTGGGCGACCCCACTTTTCTTCCGTCCGTTCGACCACGGGGTCGACCTGTCGGTCCACGCCGCGACCAAATACATGGTCGGCCATTCAGACGCCATGATGGGGATCGTCGTCTGCCGGACCGAGGAGCTGTTCCAGACGGTCAAGAGCTACGCCAACCATGTCGGGCATCATGCCGCGCCCGACGACGTCTATCTGGCGCAGCG
>JAJUFW010000204.1 GCA_029263555.1 Alphaproteobacteria bacterium | reverse complement strand
TGGGTGCCGCGCTCGACCACCCGGCCGTCGGCGATGCCGTAGATGATGTCGGCATTCCGGACGGTGGACAGGCGATGGGCGATGATCAGCGTGGTCCGTCCAACCATCAGCCGATGCAGGGCGGCCTGGACCGCCTTTTCCGTTTCCGTGTGGAGGGCCGTGGTCGCTTCGTCCAGATGCAGGTTCGGCGCATCCTTCAGCATGGCGCGCGGGATCGACAGCCGCTGGCGCTGCCCGCCCGACAGCTTGACCCCATGTTCGCCGATCACCGTGTCGTAGCCGTCCGGGAGCGACAGGATGAAGTCATGGGCGGCGGCGTTGCGCGCGGCCGTCTCGATCTCCTCCTGGGTCGCCGCGGGGCGGCCATAGGCGATGTTGGCCCGGACGGTATCGTCGAACAGGGTGATGTCCTGGCTGACCAGCGCGATCTGCGCCCGCAGGGAGGACAGCGTCACGTCCCGGACGTCGTGGCCGTCGATCAGCACGGCCCCGGCGCCGACATCGTAGAAGCGGGGGATGAGGTTGAGAACCGTCGACTTCCCGGCGCCCGACGGTCCGACCAGCGCGACGGTCCGGCCGGACGGCACCTCGATCGTGACGCCGTGAAGCGCCTGGGTGTCGTCTCCATAGGAGAAATGGACTTCGCGCATTTCGATGCTGCCGGTCACCCGGCCGAGCGTGATCGCTCCCGGCTTGTCGGTGATGTTCGGCTTGCTGTCGATCAGGGTGAAGACCCGGCTTGCCGCGGCGACGCCCTGCTGGAGCGTGCTGTTGAGGTTCGCCAGCTTCTTCATCGGCTCGTAGGCCAGGAGGAGGGCGGTGATGAAGGTGAAGAACTCGCCCGCCGTGCTGCGCCCGGAGATGACCTCGTTGCCGCCGTAGAGGATGACAGCGACGATCGCGAGGCCGCCCAGGGTTTCCATGATCGGATGGGAGGCCGAGCTGATGCGCGCCGCCTTCTGGTTCAGCCGGGCAATCAGCCAGATCAGGGATCGTGCCCGCCCGGCCTCGCGCTCCTCGGCGTTGTAGGCCTTGACGTGCCGGATGCCCTGGAAAATCTGGCTGAGCCAGGCCGTCAGCTGGCCGTATTCCGTCTGGGTCGAGCGCGAGACCTTCCGCATGCGCCTGCCCAGCCGCGCGATCGGCAGGAGCGCCAGGGGAAAGACGAAGAAGGCCACCAGCGCCAGCTTCCATTCGGTCACGAACATCAGGATCACCAGCCCGACCACGGACAGGGAATCCCGGACCATGCCGGTGATGGCGTTGGCGACCGCGCCGTAGAGTTGCTGGACGTCGTAGGTGAAGCGGCTGACGAGCTTGCCGGAGGCGGTCTCGTGGAACGAGGCGAGGTCGGCCTCCATCAGCCGGCCGAACATCCGCTCCTGCAATTCGGCGATGACCTTGCGGCCGACATCGGAGAGCAGCACCGACTGACCATAGGTGGCGAGCCCCTTGACAACGAACACGGCAAGCGCGGCGAGTGCGATCGGCAGCAGCAGATACTGGTTCCGGGCGATGAACACCTCGTCGATGATCGGCTGCATGATCTTGGCCATCGCCACGGTCGTGGCCGCGACCAGCGCCATGCAGCCCGCGGTTGCAAGCAGTCGCGGCCAGTATTTCAGCATGTGTTCGCGCAACAGCCGCCGGACGATGGGGAAGGTGCCGACGTCGTGCTCTTCGCCGAACGGGGAAGGGGACAACCGTAATTCCTCGATGGTGACTTTCGCTGCGGGCGCTACCGTAGCAGATCGGGATGCCTTGCGTTATATGATCATTCCGTCAGTTTACGTAAACGTCAGCAATGGAGCTGATGCGGAAAGAGCCGGCAGAAGAAGTCCCGGCCGCAAGGGAGGACGGTGATGACCGAAGCCGAATCCGTGTCCGCCGACCCGGTCTGGCTGAAGAGCTATCCGCCCGGGATCGACTGGTCCATGGCCATCGAGGATCGGCCGCTCTACGCACTTCTGGACGACGCGGTGGCGCGTTTCGGCGACCGCGTCTGCGCCGACTTCATGGATAAGACCTTCACCTATCGCGAGATCGGCGATCTGGTGGACCGCGCGGCCAAGGGCTTCCAGGCCATGGGGATCGGACCCGGGTCCCGGGTCGGGCTCTTCCTCCCGAACTGTCCCTACTACGTGATCGCCTATTTCGCGGTGCTGAAGGCGGGTGCCACGGTCGTCAACTTCAACCCGCTCTATGCGGAGCGCGAGGTGGCGCAGCAGATCGAGGACAGCGGGACCGAGGTGATGGTGACGCTCGACCTCGCGCAGCTTTACGACAAGCTGGCGCGGATGCTTGGCGAAACCGGGCTGAAGCGGATCGTCGTCTGCAGGATGGCCGGGGTCCTGCCGTTTCCGAAGAACCTCTTGTTTCCCCTTGTGAAGCGCAGGGAGGTCGCCCGTATTCCGTGCGACGACCGACACATTCGGTTCGAGGATCTGACCGCCAATAACGGGCGCGTGACGCCGGCGAAGGTCGGGCCGGACGATCTCGCCATCCTGCAATATACCGGAGGCACGACAGGCATTCCGAAGGGGGCGATGCTGTCGCACCGCAACGTCTACGCCAACGCGCTGCAGTCCACGGCCTGGTTCCCGGATGCCGAGCCCGGACGCGAGGTGATGCTGGGGGTTCTGCCCTTCTTCCATGTCTTCGCCATGACGGCGGTCATGAACCTGTCGATCCGGATCGGGGCGACCATCATCATGATGCCGCGCTTCAACCTGGAAGAGGTCATGAAGACGATCGACCGGAAGAAGCCGACGCTGTTCCCGGCGGTACCCACGATCTACACCGCGATCAACATGCACCGTCATCGCGGCCGGTACGATCTCTCCTCGATCAAATTCTGCCTGTCGGGCGGCGCGCCCCTTCCGGTCGAGGTGAAAAACGAATTCGAAGCTCTGACCGGCTGCCGGCTGGTCGAAGGATACGGCCTGTCCGAAGCCTCGCCCGTCGTCACCTGCAACCCGGTCAGCGGCGCGGGGCGGGCGGGCTCGATCGGGCTGCCCCTGCCGGGCACGGTGGTCGAGGTGGTTTCGCTGGACGATCCGCTGCGGCTTTTGGGCCAGGGCGAAAAGGGCGAGATCTGCGTACGCGGCCCGCAGGTCATGCTGGGCTACTGGCGGAACGAGGAGGAAACCCAGCGTGCCCTGGCCGGAGGACGGCTACATACCGGCGACGTGGGATATGTGGACGAGGACGGCTATGCCTATATCGTCGACCGCATCAAGGACCTGATCCTGGCCGGCGGCTACAATATCTATCCGCGCAACGTGGAGGAGGCGATCTATCTCCACCCCTGCGTCGCCGAATGCGTGGTCGCGGGCATCCCGGACCCGTATCGCGGCCAGACCGTCAAGGCCTATATCAAGCTGAAGGACGGGGTGTCCCTCACGCGGGACGAGCTGACGGCCTTCCTGGCCGACAAGCTGTCCCCGATCGAGATGCCGAAGCAGGTCGAGTTCCGCGACACCCTGCCGAAGACGATGATCGGCAAGCTGTCGCGGAAGGCGCTTCTGGAGGAAGAGGAGCAGCGCCGCCTCAGGCAGGGCGAGGCCCGAACAGGATGACGGCGGCCCCGATGAGGCAAAGCGCGCCGCCGGCCAGATCCCAGCGATCCGGGCGCTGCCCCTCGGCAACCAGCAGCCAGGCGATCGACGACGCGATGTAGACGCCTCCATAGGCGGCGAAGGCGCGGCCCGCGAAATCGGCTTCGATGCGCGTCAGAAGCCAGGCGAAGGCGACGAGGCAGGCGACGCCCGGCGCCAGCCACCAGGGCGAGCGGTCGAGCCGCAGCCATGCCCAGAAGGCGAAGCAGCCCGCGATCTCGGCCAGGGCCGCCGCGACATAGATCAGAAACGCAGAAGCCATTTCACTCCCCATCCGCATGCCCGGCGAACCTGCCACGTAAGCCTCCGGCCGGCCATAGATTGACAGCAGGGCGGGGGAGCCTTACTTTACGTTTACGTAAACGTTAATACGCCGGCATGAACCGGAGGTACGGATCCCTTGACCCTCGGCCAGACATTCGACGTCCTTGCCAGCGAGGATGCTGGAGCCAAGAAGACCTACACGATCAGCGAGCTTGCCGCCGAGTTCGGCATAACGCCCCGGACCATCCGCTTCTACGAGGACGAGGGGCTGATCTCCCCGGCCCGGGCCGGGACCACGCGGATCTACAGCCGCCAGGACCGGGGGCGCCTGATCCTGATCTGCCGCGGCAAGCGGCTTGGCTTCTCGCTGGCCGAGATCAAGGAGTTCCTGGACCTCTATCACACGGATCCGGACCAGGTCGGCCAGATGTCGTTCGCGCTCGACCGGGCGCGGAATCGGATCGCGCAGCTCGAGGCGCAGCTTCTCGACGTCCAGAAGACGCTGGCCGAGTTGCGGGAGATCGAGAGCGCGATGGCCGCCCATCTTGCCCGCCACGGAGCCGTGCCCCGAGGCAACTGACCGGGCGGCAAGCCGCCCGGATCCAAGCAAGCGATCCGAGGAGCGCTGAACTGCCATGCACAGGAATGTCGTCATCGCCGGCTATGTCCGGTCCCCGCACCATTTCGCCAACAAGGGCGACCTGCGGAAGGTCCGGCCCGACGATCTGGCGGTGCAGGTCGTGCGCGGCCTGATCGACCGGACCGGCATCGACCCTGCCGAGGTCGAGGACCTGATCCTGGGATGCGCCTTCCCGGAGGGCGAACAGGGCTTCAACATGGCCCGCATGGTCGTTCTGCTGGCCGACCTGCCGCAGTCGATCGCCGGGACGACGGTCAACCGCTACTGCGGTTCCTCGATGCAGGCGATCCACATGGCGGCGGGGGCGATCCAGCTCGACGCCGGCCATGCCTTCATCTGCGCCGGCGTCGAGAGCATGAGCCGGGTGCCGATGATGGGCTTCAATCCGGCACCGAACCCGATACTCGCCGAAAAGATGCCGGGCGCCTATCTGTCGATGGGCCTGACCGCCGAGAATCTGGCGCGGAAATATCAGATCACGCGCGAGGAGCAGCAGGAGCTCGCGATCCAGTCCCATCGCCGGGCGGCACGGGCGCGGGAGGACGGGAGGTTCCGGGACGAGATCGTCCCGATCGAGGCGGATGGCGCCATCGTCGAACGCGACGGCACCATCCGGCCCGAGACGAACAACGAGGCGCTTTCAGCCCTGAAGCCCGCCTTCGAGGCGGAGGGCACGGTAACCGCCGGCACCTCCTCCCCGCTCACGGACGGGGCCTCGGCAACGCTCGTCACCACGGAAGAGTTCGCGAAGGCCAACGGCCTGCCGATCCTTGCCCGCGTGCGTGCGATCGCAACGTCGGGCTGCGCCCCTGAGATCATGGGCATCGGCCCGGTGGAGGCGGCGCGGAAGGCGCTGGCGCGTGCCGGGCTCGCGCTCGAGGACATGGACGTGATCGAACTGAACGAGGCGTTCGCCGCCCAGGCGCTTGCGGTCGCGCGGGAGCTGAACCTGGACTGGTCGCGGACCAATCTCGACGGCGGCGCGATCGCGCTCGGGCATCCGCTCGGCGCCTCGGGCGCGCGGATCACGGGAAAGGCCGCGCAGTTGCTGAAGCGCGAGGGCAAGGAATTCGCGCTTGCCACCATGTGCATCGGCGGCGGGCAGGGTATCGCGACCGTGCTGGAGGCGGCCTGAGCCGCAAAGGACATGCCGCCGCTAGCCGGGAACGCCATGGGTCATGGAGGACCGTGAGATGGAGATCCGAAGGGCCGCGGTGATCGGCGCCGGCACCATGGGCAGCGGGATCGCCGCCCATCTCGCCAATGCCGGCGTGCCGGTGATGCTGCTGGACATCGTTCCGGAAGGCGCCGACAGCCGGAACGCGGTCGCGGAAGGCGCGATCGCGCGGATGCTGAAGGCGGACCCGGCGCCCTTCATGTCGAAATCGGCGGCGAACCTGGTCACGCCGGGCAATGTCGAGGACGACCTGAAGCGGCTAGGCGACTGCG
>JAJUFW010000013.1 GCA_029263555.1 Alphaproteobacteria bacterium | reverse complement strand
GCAGGTCTATCTGGCCTCCGAGATGGCCATCGAACCGGACAGCCCGGCAGAGCGCTCCTATCTCGACTATCTGGCTGCGCGGCTGAACCTGAGCGAAGCGCAGGTCCGGGAACTGAGGCAGGCGGCGCAGCCCGCCTGAGGCACCCCTGCGGCAGGGGGCTTGTCCGCAACGGGCGGAAAAGCGCCGTCGCGTGGACGCCTGTCGGGGCGACGTCCTTCGGCAAAAAAGGCGGCGGTGCCTCCCCCCGACACCGCCGCCCGGCAGCTTGCGACCCCGTTCCCCCGATTCGGGCCCGCAAGGGAACTTCCGCGTCGCCGGGCGCGCGTCGGCCGACGCCCGCCAGCGCCCGGAAGCTGCCCCCTGCCATACCGCCCGTCAGCGGATGACGAGCGGAACCGTGATGCTGAGCAAGGGCTGAGGCTCGACATAAACCGCCGGCGGCGGTGCCGGACGATACCGCACGCGCGGCGCCTCGTAATGAATCACCGGGGGCGGAACGACGACCACCTCCGGCCCGTGATAGTGGCGCGGGTGATGATCGTGGTGATGGTGGTGCCGGTCGTAGTGTCGATGCCCGTGATGGTGCCCCTTCTTGGCGGCCGCGGGTGTCGCCATCAGGGCGGCGGCCAGAGCGGCCAGGGCGATGCTGGAAAGGGTGCGACGCATCTGAGTGGAACTCCCCTCGACTCCTGACGGACGATTGGACGCCCGATCGCAGGCGCCAACGTCCCAGGCCCCCGTTCTATTCCCGTCGCCCCTTTTGCTCCCGTGACAAAAATCGGACATCCGGCTCCGGCCGGGGCTAGCGGACGGCGATGATCCGGCCGGACGTCGAACCGACCTGCATCTCGCTCCCCGGCGGAACCGTCACCTGCTGAATCGGCTGGCCTTCGAGCTGAAAGACGACGGAGATCTCCCGGGCGGAGCGGTTCGTCAGATAGGTCGTCCTCTGACCGCCGGCGTCCCGCATGACAAGCGCCGCCGGCCCGTTTTCGGCAACGGCCTCTGGCGCGGCGACGCCGGCCGGCTCCAGCGTGGCGGCCGGCGCCGCCTGGGCTCCGACCCCGCCGCTCCCGGTATAGCCATAGGGCCAGAGTTCGTTTCCGGGCCTCGCCAGTCCGGCGCAGGCGGCAAGTCCGAGAGCGGCGGTCGCGAGGACGACCAGCCGAAGAGGCATCATGCGGAACGGCATTTCTGGCTCCGGGCAGTGATTAACGACAATGATTGCGGAATCTTGCGCATCTAGCGTTAGGCAAACGTTCGGGACGGCTCAACCGAAAAAACGCACAACTCCCGTGGTAGGCCCCCGCGATGGCGGGGGCCCGGGAAGCCGCATCCGGACGCCGCGCTTTTCGGACGGCGGGCGGCCCGCTAAGGTGCGACCGGATCCAACGCAACAACTAAACGTTGAGACATAGCTGAAATGGCCGGAAACATCGACGCGCGGTTGAAGGAACTGGGGATCGAACTGCCGCAGGCGGCCGCACCGGCGGCGAACTACGTACCGACCGTTCAATCCGGATCCATGCTCTACATCTCCGGCCAGCTGCCGATGCTGGACGGCCAGATCCGCTACAAGGGCAAGCTGGGCGGAGACGTGTCGGTCGAAGACGGCACGGCCTGCGCGCGGCTGTGCGCGATCAACATCCTGGCCCAGGCGAAGGCCGCGCTGGGCGACCTGGACCGGGTGGCCCGCATCGTGAAGCTGGTCGGCTTCGTCAACAGCACGCCGGATTTCGGGGAACAGTCGAAGGTCGTCAACGGCGCCTCCGACCTGATGGCTGAGGTCTTCGGAGACAAGGGCAAGCATGCCCGCTCCGCGGTCGGCGTGTCGTCCCTTCCCTTCGGCGCGGCGGTGGAGGTCGAAGCCATTCTGGAAATCGCCTGAAACGGCAGCGCCGCCCGATAGCCCCTGCAATGGCCGGCGCATCGCCCCGATACCCTTGTCGGAAACGGTTCGCCGGCCCAGTTCTTAGGACAGTCGCCACCGCTCACCCCTATTTTTCCCATCTCCCCCGTGAGGCCTCATGCCGGACGGCAGCAAACCCGCCGCCATCAAGGTGTTTACCGACATCCGCGAGGTTCCGGCCGCCGATTGGGACGCCTGCGCCGGACCGGACAATCCGTTCCTGTGCCATGCATTCCTGTCGGCGCTGGAGGAATCCGGCTCGGCGACGGCGAAGACCGGCTGGCTGCCCCAGCATGTGGTCGTCGAGGACGCGGCGGGGACCGTGATCGGCTGCGCGCCGGCCTATCTGAAAAGCCATTCCTTCGGCGAATACGTCTTCGACCATGGCTGGGCCGACGCCTATGAGCGGGCGGGCGGGCGCTACTATCCCAAGATCCAGGTAGCCGTGCCCTTCACGCCCGTCCCGGGCCCGCGCCTTCTGGTCCGGCCCGGATGCGACCGGAACCAGGTCACGGAGATCCTGATCCGTGCCCTGGAGCAGCTTGCCGTCGAACGGGGCGCGTCATCCGTCCATGTGACCTTTCCGACCCGGTCCGACTGCGAGCGGCTCTGCGACGCCGGGTGGCTGCAGCGGATCGGGCAGCAGTACCACTGGGAGAACCGGGGCTACCAATCGTTCGACGCGTTCCTGGCCGATCTCAGCAGCCGCAAGCGCAAGGCGATCCGGAAGGAGCGCCGCGAGGTCCAGGAAAGCGGCATCCGCCTCAAGGTGCTGACAGGTTCGGAAATCGAGCCGCGGCACTGGGACGCCTTCTTCCGCTTCTATCGCAACACCAGCGACCGCAAATGGGGACACCCCTACCTGACGCGGCGCTTCTTCGACCTCTTGGGCGAGCGCCTGGCCGACCGGATCGCGCTGGTGATGGCCGAACGCGACGGGCATCCGGTTGCCGGCGCCCTGAACCTGATCGGGACCGATACCCTGTACGGTCGCAACTGGGGTGCGGACGAGGAGGTCAGATATCTCCACTTCGAGGCCTGCTACTACCAGGCGATCGAATTCGCGATCGCCAGGGGCCTGCGCCGAGTCGAGGCCGGCGCGCAGGGCCAGCACAAGATCCAGCGCGGGTACCTGCCCGTGCGGACCTACAGCGCCCATCTGATCCGCGATCCGGCGCTCGAGCGGGCCGTTCGCGAGTTCCTGGAACACGAGACCCGGATGGTCGAATGCGAGATTGCGGCCCTGGCCGAGGAGTCGCCTTTCCGGAAGGCCGACGGCGAATGACGTGGGGTCGGACCGATCCCGGCGCATCGTTCAGCCGGCCGGCGACGTCCCTGCCGCAAGGCGCGCCTCCGGCCATTCCTTCCGCCATCGCGCGGCCTTGGCCTCGAAGGCGGCCGGGGACAGCCTGAACTTCGGGTTCGGCCGGATGATCATGGCGAAAATGTCGGAAAGGCCGAAGGGCGCGTAAAGCTCGAAGCCTCCGCCCGCGATCGGGCGAAGCCCGACGCTGCAGACCGGGCTCAGGAACCGGTCGATGGCTTCCGTCGACGACCGAAGCGGCGCATAGGGGAAGCCGAATTTCGCCTCGTACCAGAGATGGACGCGGGCCTGGTTGCGCACCTGAACGGTGACGCCCAAATCGGCGAAGGCCTGGCCGCAGCGGGCGATGACCCGGTCTTCCGCCGTCCAGGAGAGATCCCTTCCGTCGAAATAGAAGAGATCATAGTCCGCAATGCCGGCGGTCGGCGGCCGGCCGGTGAGCAGGTTCCAGACCGTCTGGAAAAGGCAGCCCGACACCAGCCAGCAATCGGGAAGGCCCAGCCCCGGCAGGCGATCCAGGATCGCCCGGTTGACCAGGTTTGCCCGGGCCATTTCGACGAAGCGCGCCTCGAGATCGGCTTCCGCCGCGGCGGCGGGATCGGCCGTGGCTGTCATGTCCAGGCGCTCGGGGCTCAGTAGGGGGTCTTGTCGGGCTTCCGGGCCCATTCGCCGAAGACCTCCAGCGCCTCGTCGGGCAGCATCCGGATCATGGGCAGATCGCGTTCGCCGATGGGCAGGCTGAGCTGCCGGTAGAAATAGAAATCGTCGAAATCGATGTCGGCGGCATCCTGGATGGTGTTGCCGTAGTAGAGCCGGTCGACCCGTGCCCAATAGGTCGCTGCCAGGCACATCGGACAGGGCTCGCAGCTGGTGTAGAGCTCACAGCCTTGAAGAGTGAAGGTTCGGAGCCGGGCGCAGGCGTCCCTGATCGCGACCACCTCCGCATGGGCGGTCGGGTCGTTCCTGGAGGTCACGCAGTTCCAGCCTTCGCCGACGATCGTGCCGTCCTTGACGACGACCGCCCCGAAGGGTCCCCCCTCTCCCGCCTGCATCTTCTGGCGCGACAGCTCGATCGCGCGCCGCATGAACTGCTCCCGGTTCACTGCTTCCCGCTCCCTGCCGTTGGAAGACGAAACGACCCCGAAGCCGGCGGCTTCGGGGTCGAAATCCGAAGGGTCCGGTCCGGCCCTATCCGGCCAGTTCCGGGACCTTCCGGTTGCCGGAATCCCCGGAGGATTCGTCCGGATATTCGAAGGCGAGCCCGTTGTCCTGGACGGAGATGCGCACCGTCCCGCCGCCGGTCAGGCGACCGAACAGAAGCTCGTTCGCCAGCGGCTTCTTGATGTGCTCCTGGATCACCCGGGCGAGAGGCCGTGCGCCATAGAGCTTGTCGTAGCCCTTCCGGGCCAGCCAATGGCGCGCCTCGTCCGAAAGCTCGATCGTGACCCGTCGGTCGGCAAGCTGCGTCTCCAGCTGGATGATGAACTTGTCCACCACCTGCCCGACGATCTCCGGGGTCAGATGGCCGAACGGGATGATCGCGTCGAGCCGGTTCCGGAACTCGGGTGTGAAGGTGCGGTTGATGGCCTCCTGGTCCTCGCCTTCCCGGTCGTTCCGCTCGAAGCCGATCGCATTCTTCGCCAGGTCCGTCGCGCCGGCGTTCGTCGTCATGATCAGGATCACGTTCCGGAAATCGACCGTCTTGCCGTTGTGGTCGGTCAGCTTTCCGTAATCCATGATCTGCAGCAGGATGTTGTAGACATCCGGATGCGCCTTCTCGATCTCGTCCAGCAGCAGCACCTGATGCGGATGCTGGTCCACCGCATCGGTGAGCAGCCCGCCCTGGTCGAACCCGACATAGCCGGGAGGCGCACCGATCAGGCGGCTGACGGCGTGGCGCTCCATGTATTCGGACATGTCGAAGCGGGTGAGCTCGATGCCCAGGATACGTGCAAGCTGACGCGCGACTTCCGTCTTGCCGACGCCGGTCGGCCCCGAGAACAGATAGTTGCCGATCGGCTTCTCCGGCTCCCGCAGGCCCGCCCGGGCCAGCTTGATCCCGCTCGCCAGGGCTTCGATCGCCTGATCCTGGCCGAAGACCAGGGTCTTCAGGTCGCGTTCCAGCGTCTGCAGCACGGCCTTGTCGTCGCGGCTCACGCTCTTCGGCGGGATGCGGGCGATCTTGGAGACGACCGCCTCGACGTCCTTGACGCCGATCGTCTTCTTCCGCCGCGAGGGCGGGAGCAGCATCTGCGCGGCCCCGACCTCGTCGATCACATCGATCGCCTTATCGGGAAGCTTGCGGTCGCCGATGTAGCGGGCCGACAGCTCGACCGCCGTGCGGATCGCCTCTTTCGTGTAGCGGACGTGGTGATGCTTCTCGTAATAGGGCTTCAGGCCCTCGAGGATCTTCACCGAGTCGTCGATCGAAGGCTCGTTGACGTCGATCTTCTGGAAGCGCCGGACCAAGGCCCGGTCCTTCTCGAAATAGTTCCGGTATTCCTTGTAGGTGGTCGAGCCGATGCAGCGCAGCGCGCCCGAGGCCAGCGCGGGCTTCAGGAGGTTGGACGCATCCATCGCCCCGCCGGACGTCGCGCCGGCCCCGATCACGGTATGGATCTCGTCGATGAAGAGGACCGAATTATCCAGGGCCTCAAGCTCGGCCAGGACGGCCTTCAGCCGCTCCTCGAAATCGCCGCGGTAGCGGGTGCCGGCAAGCAGCGCGCCCATGTCCAGGGAGTAGATCGTCGCCGTTGCGAGAACCGGCGGCACGTCCAGGTCGACGATACGCCGCGCCAGGCCCTCGGCGATGGCGGTCTTGCCCACGCCCGGGTCGCCGACATAGAGCGGGTTGTTCTTGGAGCGGCGGCACAGGATCTGGATCGTGCGCTCGATCTCCAGCTCGCGCCCGATGAGGGGGTCGATCTTGCCCTTGCGCGCCTTCTCGTTGAGGTTGACGCAGTAGGCCTGCAGCGCTTCGGTCCCCTTCTTGACGACCTTGTCGGCCGCCGCGTCCTCGTCCGCGCCGGAGACCCGGCGCGCGTCGGACGCAGCCGAACGCTGCGGGGCCTTGGCGATGCCGTGGGAGATGTAGTTCACCGCGTCGAACCGCGTCATGTCCTGCTCCTGCAGGAAGTAGACGGCATGGCTCTCCCGTTCGGAGAACAGGGCGACCAGCACATTGGCGCCGGTCACCTCCTCGCGCCCCGACGACTGGACGTGGATCGCCGCGCGCTGGAGGACGCGCTGGAAGCCGGCAGTCGGTTTCGCGTCTTCGATCCGGCCGGTCACCAGATTGGACAACTCGTTGTCCAGATAGCTGACCAGGTCCTTGCGCAGCCGGTCTATGTCGACGGAGCAGGCACGCATCACCGCGATGGCGTCCTGATCTTCGGACAGCGCCAGAAGCAGGTGCTCAAGCGTGGCGTATTCGTGCCGCCGCTCGTTGGCAAGTGCGAGTGCCCGGTGCAGGGTCTGCTCGAGATTCCGTGAAAGCATGCAGCCGTCCTTGACCGTGCGGTCCGTTACGACAATTCAACCGGGAGCCGGCGCTCAATCCTTCTCCATGATGCACTGAAGAGGATGTTGATGGCGCCGGGCAAAATCCATGACCTGCGTCACTTTGGTCTCCGCGACCTCATAGGTGAACACGCCGCAGACGCCGACGCCACGTCTGTGCACGTGCAGCATGATGCTTGTCGCCTCCTCACGGCTCTTGCCGAAGAACCGTTCAAGCACGTGAACGACGAACTCCATCGGCGTATAGTCGTCGTTCAGCATGAGAACCTTGTACATCGAAGGCTTCTTGGTCTTCGGCTTGCTCTGAACGACGACGCCGGTGCCCTGGCCTTCATCACCGTGCTTATGAATGCCGCTCATCGACTCAAGTTTGCTTGCTGGTGCCTCGCCTACCGTCATGATAGGAGATCAGGCGCCCCCTTAGAAGTCCTCTGAACGAGGGAGGCAGAAAGCCCGACCCACGGTTAATCTAACCGACCGCCTGTCGGCGGCGTTCCCCGATCCGGACACTGAGAGCGCCAGCAAAGTACCGGCGCCCCTCAAACGTGCAGAGGGTCCGGGCTGCAAGCGCCGCCCGGACCCTCCACTAAACCGGACCCTCGTCTAGATAGGAAGCCGCGGGCGATCAGACCATAGGTTTCGCGAATTTCTCGACCATGACGCTGACCCGCTCGCTGAGCGGTGCGAACGCCTCGTTCGTCGCCTTGATGCTGATCTCCGAAAGGCGCGAGCCTTCGGCGACGAAGCTGTCGAAGGCGGCCTTGGCATAGTCGTTCTGGACGTCCGCGACCTCGCGAAGGGAGCGCGCGGTCATCATCGCCTTGGTGGCCGAGACGCTCTGGTCAAGGACCCCTTGCGTCAGATCGAACCACGCGCGGCCGATTTCCTCGAGGCCCTTAACGGCGGCGGCATTCGCCTTCATCACTGCGCTCAGATTGTCGCGGCTGTGGCCCTGGATCTCGTCGAACCCCTTGAAGAAGGCTTCGGCCGCCTTCTCGAACTGTTCCTGGACGAACGCCACGGCCTGGTCGGTCCCGGCCGCGAAGGCCATGTCGTCCTTGGCGCCGGTAAAGGTCTTCTTAGCAGTAGCCACTGGGCACGCTCCTTTTGCTCATGCAGTCAGCCGGGGTCCGGGAAAGGTCGTGCGCACGGCGACCAGGCGCCGCGTCCGGACTTCCACTGCCCCTAATGTTGCAGTGCAGCATGAAGCGATATGTAGACATCCCGGTCCCGGAGTCAACTTGTTTTGTGCAGCGCACAACCAGCTAGAGAAGGCTCCCCCACCCGACCAGCCCGTCCGCGCCGACCTGCCGAGTGAAGCAGACATAGCCGCGCGAGCGGCTGTCGGGACAGCGGGAAAGATGGCCGCCCAGCGGTGAGGCCGGGGCCGGGAACGGGATCCCGGTCGCGTCGTGCGCGGCCAGGAATTCGGCAAACCGGATGCCATCGAACCGGTCGGACGGGTATCGGTAGGCCGTCAGGAAGAACCGGCCGTCGCGACAGCCGCTGACGACCCAGAAATGCTCCTGGGAGCGGAGTCGGAGCCCGACTGGCGGCGCGTCGAAGGCGCCGCTTGCCTGCAGCAGCGCCGCCGCGGCCGCCATGTCCTCCGGCGACAGCGGCGTTTCGACCCGAACCGGCGCCCCGATCGAAAGCGGACGCATGAGGTCGACCGGCCCGTCCAGCACGAGGCCCCGGTCCACCGTCTGAAACAGCGTGCCGCCCCCGCCGGCGGACGGCACGATCTCATAGCCGCGCACCTGGTCGTTGAAATCCGCATTGTAGATCATGCGATACCGGTCGGCGGTCCCGGCTGCGCAGGCGGCGCGGATGTCCTCGCCGCCGAGCCAGCTGAAGAAGGTGGCGCGCTGCGCCGGCAGATTGGCCGGCTCGGCGGGCCCACGGTAGGCACAGGCCGCGGATGCCAGAACCGCAAACAGCAACAGGACCGCTCTCGACGCCATTCAAGCCTCATCCGCCCGCGCAAGATCGCAAAGAAAGTGTTTACCCTTTTTCGCCGATAATCTGGACAGCGATTTTGATATGAACTTAGATTAGCGAATCGGCCCAAGTCGATGGGCCATATGGGGTTTGCGGGGGAGAGACCTGATGGGGGCCTTGGCAGGTCGCCGCTCGCACGGGGCGGCTGACAGCGACGGACGGGGTTGGCTGGTTGCAGCCCGGCTATTCTGGACCCTGGTCCTGGTTGCCCTTTCGCTGAGCGTGGCTGCACCGGCCAGCGCCAACGACAAATACGCCGCCATCGTCATCGACGCCGTGACCGGCGAGGTCCTGCACGAATCGCGGGCGGACAAGCAGCTCCATCCGGCCTCGCTCACCAAGCTCATGACGCTCTACCTGACCTTCAAGGCGATCGACGAAGGCAGGCTGTCGCTCAACCAGCAGATCCCGATTTCCCGGCATGCGGCCGGCCAGGCGCCTTCGAAGCTGGGGCTGCCCGCCGGGTCCACCATCCGGGTCGAGGATGCGATCTACGCGCTGGTCACCAAGTCCGCGAACGACATCGCCACGGCGCTCGGCGAAGCGATCGGCGGAACGGAAACCCAGTTCGCGCGGATGATGACCGACCAGGCACGGGCGCTCGGGATGACGAACACGGTGTTCCGCAACGCCCACGGCCTGCCCAACAACGAGCAGGTGTCGACGGCTCGGGACATGGCGACCCTCGCCCGGGCCGTGATGCGCGACTTCCCCGAGCGGTACCACTATTTCGGCACCAAGAGCTGGACCTATCGCGGCACCACCTACCGCACCCATAACCGGCTGATGGAACGCTATGCCGGGATGGACGGCATGAAGACCGGCTATATCCGGGCGTCCGGCTTCAATCTGGTCGCATCGGCGAAGCGGGGGAACCTGCGCCTGATCACGGTCGTCTTCGGCGGGCGCACAGCCGCCAGCCGGGACGCCCGCGTCGCGGAGCTGATGGACGAGGCCTTCCGCAGCAGCCGGGGCCAGTACCTGATCGCCCATGGCGAGAGCACGTTCCTGCCTTTCAAGCCGCCGCTGCCGACGCCGCGTCCGGGCATCACCGGACCGATCACCGTGGCGGAAGACGCACGCTCTCCCTTCGCCCAGTCCGCGGCGCAGCTGGCCAGCGAGCTGGTCGCGGCCGCGAACCCGATCCCCTCTGCGATGGCCAAGGTGCCTGTTCCGCCCACGCCGCCGGCACCGGTCCAATCCCCCTACGAGGATCTGTCCCTGGTCGCCCTGTCGGCAGCCAACGGCTTTCCCGAAGGCACCGTCGGCGGCGATATCCCGGGCGACGGTTCGGACTGGAGCATCCAGGTCGGCGCCTTCAGCGATCCCGACGCCGGCGGCCGTGCGCTGTCCATGGCGCGCAGCACGGTTCCCGACATCCTGAAGGACGCGGGGGAGATGCTCCTGGAGATCCATACGAACAGCGGCCGGCTGTTCCGGGCCCGGCTCACCGGCCTGACCGAGGACACCGCCGCAAGCGCCTGCGCCGCCCTCACCAAGGCCGGTAGTCCCTGCCTGCCGATCGCCCCCGACAGCCGCTCCTGAGGCGCGCGCCTGCCCGGAAGCCGCGGATGGCAGCGGGGCAGGATTTCGGCCGGCGGGCTTCCCGGAACGCACATCCGGGGAACGCCCGCCCGGACGGAGCGTAGGCTGGCGCCCCTCGCCCGCAATCGGTCCTACGATTGCAGGACAGGCTGCGCAGGTGCACGGCGCTTCGGTTAAGGCGCCTGCCCTTCCCAGTCCTCTCCTTCGCCCCAGAGCCAAGCGGCGCCCCGCACGCCGCTGGAGTCGCCATGGACGGCGCGGCGGATCGGGGTGTCGACCTCCCGGCCGAAAACCCAGCGCGGCAGCTCCCCGGGCAACCTCTCGTAGAGGACTTCCACGTTCGACATGCCGCCGCCGAGAACGACCACGTCCGGATCCAGCAGGTTGACCGCCTGGCCTATGGCGCGCCCGAGCCGGTCGATATAGCGGTCGAGCGCCGCCGTCGCGGGCGCATCCCCGGCAGCGGCCAGCGCAGCGATCTCCGCCCCCTTCAGCCGCCGCCCCGTCGCCCTTTCGAAATCGTCTTCGAACCCGGTTCCCGAGACCCAGCTTTCCTGGCACCCCCTCTTGCCGCAATAGCATTCCGGTCCGGGATATTCCTCGGGAGTCGGCCATGGCAGCGGGATGTGCCCCCATTCGCCGGCGACGCCGTTCCGGCCGGCATGCACCCGGCCGTCGATGGCGATTCCGGCGCCGGACCCGGTGCCGATGATGATGCCGAGCACGACGTCCGCGCCGGCCGCCGCCCCGTCTGTCGCTTCGGAGACCGCAAGGCAGTTCGCGTCGTTGGCACAGCGGATCGGGCGCTCCAGCGCACGCCCCACGTCGAGATGGAGCGGGCGGCCGTTCAGCCAGACGGAGTTCGCGTTCTTTACGGTTCCGGTCAGCGCCGAGATCGACCCCGGGATGCCCATCCCGACACTGCCCCGGCGCCCGGTCTCCTGCTCCAGCCGACGGACCAGATCCACGATCGCCTGGACCGACGCATCATAGTCGTGGCGCGGCGTCGGCACCCGATACCGGGCCAGCTCGCGGCCGTCCCCGTCCAGGGCAATCGCCTCAATCTTCGTACCGCCAAGATCGATGCCGATCCGCATTGATCCACCCCAAATCCGCAGCAGCTTCGCCCTGCCCGATAATGGCCCCGGCGCGAGCCGTCAACATCCTAGCCGCGCAATATACTTGCCCGGCCGGACGCATTTCCATAAAGTCCCCGGATCAGTCACGGCAGGATCGCCAGGATGGCCAGCGCCAGGACCAGAATTCGCCCGCGCCGCGGTCGCGGCCCGGAAGGCAATGTCTCGACGGGTGAGGCCTGACCGGTGCCGATCGTCCCGCCCGTCCCCATGCCCCTGCCGACGGTCGCCGTCGTAGCGCCGACGCAGGCCCAGAAGCAGGCGCGCAGCAGCCAGAACGTCCGTCCGGAGACGATGGAGGCCATCGACGGTCTGCAAAAGGCCGAAGGCCTCCGCGCCAAGGGCCGCCGTCGCGACCGGCGCGGCCAATACGTCGACATTCTGGTCTGACGGGCTTCCGCCGGCTGAGCGCCGTCAGGGCGCGGCGACCTCGTCCCCCATCAGGTCGTGGAGCTTGCGCAGGAGGAACGCTTCGTCCTCGTCGCGCAGGTCGACGCATTGGGTCAGGATCCGCTCCAGCACCGTCCGGCTGTACGTCTCCCGGTCGTCGGCAGCGCCGAAATGCGTCTCGCTCGCGATCTGGAGCGCCGTGCGGATGGTCGGCAGCAGCGTCGCCGGCAGCCCGGCCTTCTCATGGATCGACTTCAGGCCGAGCGGCCCGCGGTCATGGATGAGGATGCGCGCATTCTCGACCGGCACGCCGGCCAGGGCCGCCATGGCCGCTTCGAAGAAGACCAGATCGCCGATGCAGAGGGCCCGCAGCACGAGCGAGGGCGTCAGCCGCCCCTTCGCGGCAAGCTGGGTGGTCAACTGGACGACATCGTCCTCTCCTGCATCGCCGGAGGCGAGATTGAGGATGGTCCGCTCACGAGCGCGGAACACGATATCGCTGGCCGTGTCGACGGAAAGCTCGTGGTGCTTCACCAGGTAGTCGCGCAGGTGATCGCTGAGCTTGGCGACCAGACGTTCGGAAACCGAGATCGGCAGCCGGCTCCGCCGGACCATGGCGGTCTGGACCTCTCCGTTCTCGCCGAAGCGATCGACGACCCGGCTCAGCGTCAACTCGCTGAGGTCGGCGCCATCGTTTCCGACCAGCGCCGTCACGACGCGCTCGCTCCCCGTCTCGACCAGCGCATCCGCGACCACGCCCGAGACCTCGCGGCGGCGGGCGATCGCCTCCTGCCTCTCGACCTTCGCCTCGGCAATCAGCTCCAGGAGATCCTCGTCGGTCAGCACATCCGAGAATTCCAGCACCGGCAGGGCGACGCTGTCGATGTCCCGGGCCAGCGTCAGGGCGACGTCGCGCGGAAGGCCCGCGGAGGATTTGAGGTTGAGCGCCACGGCCTCGCGGACCATGACGGAGGCGTCACGCGCCATCACCCGGATGATGTCCTCCGCCATGCGACGCCCCTCGGCGCTCAGCGAGCCGGTTTCGATCTGGGCGGCGACCTTGCCGGCCGTCTCTGCCCGGTTGCTCGCCGACGGGTCGGAGAGCAACCGCGCGACGTCCTCCTGAGTAAGATCGCCCTTCATCAGAATCCCCTCCTGGCCGTTTCCCGCTACCGTGGCATCGTGCTTGTTAATACACGTTTACCAAGCATTTGTCGCACATTTGTCTGGTATTTGATAGGTCGGACGACCGTAACGGCTAATCCTCGGCGGGCGCGTCGCCGGGATCGTCGGCCAGCAGGTCGGCCTCGCGGTAGTAGCGGATAGCGCCGGGATGGAGGGGAGCGCCCAGACCCCCGCCGGTCCGTGCCTCCGCACCGATCCCGGGCACGACCGGAAGCAGACGGTCCAGCTCGTCCAGGCGTTCGAACAGCGCTCGGGTCAGGCGATAGGCGAGGTCGTCCGCCATATCGGCACCGACCACGACGGCTGCGACCGGCCCCAGTGTCTGCACGTCCTGGGCCTGACCTTCGTAGATGCCGGCGGGAATGGTGGTGGCGACGAAATGAGGCTGCGTTTCCAGGATCTGCGTGAATGGGGCGCCCTCGATCGGCACCAGCACGGTCTCGCAGGCCTTCAGCGCCTCGGCGACCGTGGCCGTGGGGGTCGCCGAAATGAAGGCGATCGCATCGACCCGACCGTCGCAGAGCGCGCCGACCTGTTCCTCGACCGGCAGTTCCTCCACCGCGCCCAGCCCCTCCCCGGCCGGCTCCCAGGCTTCCAGAACCTGCTCCAGGACGGTTCGGCTGGCCGAACCGGCGGGACCGATGTTGACCGTCTTGCCGGCGAGGTCATCCAGCGAGGCGATGCCGGCATCGGCCCGGGCGATGATCACCAGCGGCTCGGCATAAAGTGCGAAGAGCAGGCGGAGATCGGACATCGGCTCCACGCCCTCGAACGCCCCGAAGCCGAGAAGCGCATCGTTGAGGACGTCGGAGCGCGCGATGCCCATGGAGAGATCCCCGACCGCCACGCGCGACAGGTTCTCCATGGACCCGCCGGTGCTGACGATCCCGATATCGAGCCCCTCGACCCCGTCCGTCAGCAGGCCGGCGACGATCTCGGTCACCGGATGATAGACGCCGGCGGGCCTCCCGGCTCCGACCGTGAGGCCCGTGGTCTCCGCCGCGGCCGGCGGAACGAGAAGAGAGGTGGCAAGGACGGACAAGCCGACCCGCCTTGCGACTGATCTGGACATTGCTTTCCGGGTGAGTTTCCGTGGGGACCGGTCCATGGGGCTTCAGCTTCTAGAGGGATCTCGGCTCGCCCGCCACCCGGCTCTGGCCGGTCGTGAGCGTCCAGGCGACGACGTCCTTCAGCACGGTCCCGAGCGCGGTGTCGAACGCCGAGATCACGTCGGCGAAGCCCTCCGACGCGGCAGGCACCACCGCTTCGAAGGCGTTGCCCGCGATGATCGACCTGTCCGGCATCTCGACCAGCTTTATGCCCAGCCGGACCCGGACGCGCGGCGGGGCATCGGCGTCCCACTGCTCAACCTGGAATTCGCGAAGCTCGGTCTGCAGCAGAAAGTCGCCACGCAAGCCGATTGATTCCCGACCGACCGAAATGATGCGGCCCGAGTTCTCGAAGCTTTCGATCAAAAGTCTCTGGACCATGCTGGGCGCCCGGTCCGTCCAGGCGACCCCGGCATAGTAGTCGAGCGTCATCGGCGACTGGCTGAGCGGCACGCGGACCGTGTCCAGCCCGGCAGCGGCGACCGGCTGCTCGATGAGGAGCTGCCAACTGACATGCGGGAGGTTGGGATCGAAGGTGCTCTTGGGCGTCAGCGTGTAGAGCTGCGGTGGCGGCGGCAGGATCGAAATGGCCCCGCAGCCGGACAGAATGCCAAGCCCCAGCGCCGCCACCCCAAGAAGGACGGCGCGCCGGCCCGAACGGCGGCTGGTTGTCGAACGGCCTATCATCGAACCGGCACCCCCTGATTGCTGCCCCCGAACAGAAACCGCGACGGATCGCGCTCCAGCCGCTCCGTCAATCGGGAAAGATTGCGCGCAAGGTCGCGAAGATCGGACGCCATCAGGCCGAATTCCGTCAGTCCCGTGGACGAGAACCGGGCCAACTTCGGCCCGATCTGGGTGACGGTCGCGTCGACCTTTTCGGCAATCTGCGTGAGCGTCGTGGTAAGGGCGCGGAACTCGCGGACGGCGGCCGCCGCATC
>JAJUFW010000288.1 GCA_029263555.1 Alphaproteobacteria bacterium | reverse complement strand
GAAGGCGCGCAACATGCCCAAAGACGGAATGTTCGAGGACAACCTCGACTCCATGAAGAAAATTCATCCGAACACGACAATTCCCTAAGTTGCGTTGGGGATCAAGTGCGGGGAAAATTCGCACCAGATTACCATTATTAACCGACATTCCGGGAGGAACCATGACCAGTCAGACCGCCGAAGGCAGCCGCCTCGCCGCAGCGGCCACCCCGAACGGCCATCTCCGCGACCTGCGCTCGACGCTCGACTGGCTGCGCGAGCAGGGCGACCTGATCGAGACCGACCGGGAGGTCAATCCCGACCTCGAGGTCACCGGCCTGCAGAAGCTGATGGATGGCGGCCTGCCCGTCCTCTTCCGGAACGTGAAGGACAAGCCGAACCACTCCGTCGTGACGAATCTCCTCGGCGACATCGCGACCATGAACAAGATGTTCGGCTGGGAGAACGACACGCTCCGTACGCGCAAGCTTGCCCATGCGCTCTCCCATCCGATCCCGCCGGAAGTGATCGACTCCGCCGAGGCGCCCTGCCACGAGGTGGTGATCGAGAACCCGGAGAATGTCTACGACTACCTGGTGCCGATCCGGCACACGGAGCTGGAGGCCGAGATGACGATCGGCTCCGGCATCCGCTGCGTCTCCGGGGCGGCGTTCGGCGGCGGCACTGATGTCGGCTACAACCGCATGAATTTCCGCTGGGGCAATGTCGGCACGTTCCAGATCTCGCCGGGCTCGCATATGTGGCAGGTGACGTCCGAGGCCTATCGCAAGGGAGAGAAGGTGCCGCTCACCGTCTGCTTCGGCGTGCCTCCCGCATGCACGCTGCTGGCCGGGGCGGCCTTCGACTACGTGATCCTGCCCTATGGTTGCGATGAGCTCGGTGTCGCGGGCGCGGCACAGGGCTTCCCGGTCCGCCTCGTCAAGGCGAAGACGGTCGACGCCATGGCGATCGCCGACGCGGAGATCGTGCTGGAAGGCTATATCGACCCGCGCGACAGGCGCTTCGAGACCGCGGAAGCGGAGGCCGACCAGAGCCAGGGCCGCCACCATTTCCACCCCGAATGGGCGGGCTACATGGGCAAGGCCTACAAGGCCCCGACCTTCCACGTGACGGCGGTCACCATGCGCAAGCCTGCGCCGAAGAGCATCATCTACGCGCTCGGCGCCCACACTCTGGACGAGCACAACATCGATACGACCATCCGCGAAGCGGCGATGTTCGAGTTGTGCAACCGGATGCAGCCGGGCATCATCCAGGACGTCAACATCCCCTACTGCATGACCGACTGGGGCGGCGCCATCATCCAGGTGAAGAAGCGGAACAAGATCGAGGAAGGCTGGCAGCGCAACTTCATGGCTGCCCTGCTCTCCACCTCGCAGGGCATGCGCGTCGTCATCGCCTGCTCGGAGGACACCAACATCTACTCGATGGACGAGGTGATGTGGTGCCTGACGACCCGGGTCAATCCGCATACCGACATCATCAACCCGACGCCAGGAGGCCGCGGCCAGACCTTCATGCCGGCCGAGCGCATGACGGCCGGCGACAAGGAGTGGACGGCCTCCAACACGCGGTACGAAGGCGGCATGGGCATCGATGCCACGGTGCCGTTCGGCTATGAGGAGGACTTCCTGAGGCCGCAATATCCGGTCAACCGGGTGAAGCTCGAGGACTTCCTGACGAAGGAGCAGATCGCGAGCGTGAAGGCGCGGATGAAAGGCTGGACCGAGATCCTGGCGCGGACCGGTCACTGAGGCCCGAGACAATGGATGCGGGCCCGCAGGGGCGCCCCCGCGGGCCCACATCCGAGGTGAGGAGACGACCCCATGTCTGACGTCACGACCGACGTGTTTGGCGGACACGAATTGGAGACGCCGTTCGCGTCCGTTGCGGACCTGCTCCGTCGTTATCGCGACAGGGATCCGAAAAAGACCGCGATCGTCGACCTGGACGGCGGCGGCAGCATCACCTTCGGCGAGCTATGCGACCTGGTCGACCGGATCGCGGCGCGGCTGAAGGCGCTCGGCGTCGGCAAGGGCGACCGCGTCCTACTGCTTTCCGACGAAAGCCTGGAGAAGCTACTGATCTGGCTCGGCGCGTGGCGGATCGGCGCGGTGATCTGCCCGTTGAACATCGAGCTCAATTTCCAGCATCTGGCCCTGCTGTCGCGCATGGTCGACCCGAAGATCGTGCTCCATCATCCGGACATCGACTGCAGTTCGCTCGAAACCGGTGCGCCCTGCATCGCCTTCGGCGCCTGGCGCCCCGGTGGCGAGGCGGACCCGGCCGACCAGTTCTTCGTCTCGCTCGGCGGCCCGGTCGACCCGGCCAGCCTGCCGGAACGCAACGATCCGCAGGACGTGTCGTGCATGTTTTGCACCTCCGGCACGACGAGCGTGCCGAAGATCGTCGTCTACGATCACGCGGCCTATTGGCTGAGCGGGCTTTCCACGCTGGACATCCTGGGCCTGACCGAGGACGACAGGACGCTCGAATACCGCTCCTTCGGCTGGAACTCCGCGCAGATCCTCAGCCTCATGCCGTTCCTGCAGCGCGGGCTGACGCTGCACATCGCCAAGCGCTTCTCGCACAGCCGCTTCTTCGAGTGGATCCAGAAATACGGCATCACCTTCTCGGCCGGCGTGCCGACGGTGGTGAACATGCTCCTCAACAAGCCGCTCGGCTACACGGCGGAGGACCTGCCGACGCTGCGGCTGATGACCTGCTCGACCGCGCCGCTGAGCCCGGACCAGTGGATCAAGTTCGAGCAGATGTACGGCATCCAGCTTCTGCAACTCTACGGCATGTCCGAAGCGGGCTGGATCTGCGGCAACCGCCACTACAAGTGGAAGCGCGGCACAGTCGGCCTGCCGGCGGTCCACCAGGAATTCGTCATCGTCGACGGCGAGGGCCGGCCCTGCCCGCCGAATGTCGAGGGCGAGGTCACCATCGGCGGGCCGCAGACCGCACTGGGCACGCTGAAGGAGGACGGCACGCTGGAGCCGGTCCGCGGGACGCGGGTGCGCACCGGCGACCTGGCGGTGATGGACGACGAAGGATTCGTCACCGTGACCGGTCGGACCAAGGATCTGATCATCCGCGGCGGCATGAACATCTCGCCGGTCGAGATCGACAACGTCCTGATGGCCTCCGAACTCGTGGTCGAGGCCGCGGCCGTGGGGATCGCCGACCCGATCTATGGAGAGGAGGTGGTCTGCGCCGTGGTGCCCAAGTCGCCCGGCAGCTTCACCCCCGAGATGATCATCGAGCACTGCCAGAAGCATCTGCCGTTGGCCAAGGTGCCGAAGCAGGTCCATGTCTGTGCGGCCCTGCCGAAGAACGACCGCGGGAAAGTGCTGCGCGACAAGCTGCGGGATCTGCTCACGGCCGGCGCGGCCTGACCCGACGGGACCCGGTGACCGGCCAGGCCGGCATCATCGCAGGCCCCATGCGCAACGCCGGACTTCCCTTCGGCCCGGCGGTGCGCCGCATCCCCCACGGAAGGGCCGCGAAGGATTTCGCTCGCGGCCCGGCACCCGGCTCGCCTTCCGTCATGGGCGAAGAGAACACCCCGCAGCGCAAAGGAGCGATGCAGACATGACCGACCGATCGGCACCGGCGGAGGACGGCTTCCGCGTGGAGCGCACCGGCCTTCGCGGCGACATCATCCTCGACCGCCCACCGCTCAACGTCATCGCGATGGCGCAGCGGGACGCGCTCCGGCAGGCCTTCGAGGAGCTCGACGCCGATCCGGAAATTCGGGTAATCGTGCTGCGCGCGGCGGGCGAGAACTTCTCGAGCGGCGGCGACATCCGCGGCTTCCTGGAGACGGATCCCGAGCATCTGTCGCATCTCGCGGACAACGTCGCGGCGCCGGAGCGCTGCCGCAAGCCCGTGATCTGCGCGGTGCGCGGCTTCTGCTTCGGCGTCGGCTTCGAGCTGTCCCTTGCCTGCGATTTCCGCATCGCGTCCGAGACCGCGCAATTCGCCCTGCCGGAAATGCGCATCGGGATGATCCCGGGCTCCGGCGGCTCTGCCCGGCTGTTGCACATGATCGGGATCGCCCGCACCAAGGACATGGTGATGCGCGGCCGCCGCGTTCCGGCGAAGCAGGCGGAGGCCTACGGCTTTGTCACCGAATGCGTGCCCGACGGCGAACTCGAGGCGGCCACGCAACGTCTCGTCGACGAGTTGGCCGGCTTCTCGCCGCTTGCCCAGCGGACCATCAAGCGGGTCCTGAACGACGGCCAGCACCTCCCGGTGCGCGGGGCGATCGAGCTTGAAGGCAACGCCTATGGCCGCCTTCGCAGCTCGAACGATTTCCGGGAAGGCGTGCAGTCCTTCTTCGAGAAGCGGAAGCCGAACTTCACCGGAACCTAGGCGGAAGTCGCGCAGGCCCCGGATGCGGCAACGCCCGCCGTCTCGCAACGGCGGGCGTTGCCGCATCGTCCCTCCGCGGTCCCGTTCAGCGGATACCCAGCTCGTCCAGGAAGGAGAGCATGGCGGCGCGGCTGGCCTCCGGCCGCTCGATCTGCAGAAGGTGGCCGGTTTCCGGGATCGCCTCGTAGCGGTAGCCGCCCTCCTCGGCCAGCGCCTGATTGGCCTTGGCGGTGGGCGTGTTCTGCGGCAGGTCG
>JAJUFW010000627.1 GCA_029263555.1 Alphaproteobacteria bacterium | reverse complement strand
GGCGATCCGGTCGCCCGCCACACGCCGGGCAGCTCGGTCGTGCTCGACGGGCGCGAGATGATCGGCGCCGATCCCGAGACGCTGCGCGCAGCGCGCGGCGGCACGGCCGGGATGATCTTCCAGGAGCCGATGACCAGCCTCAACCCGCTGCACACGATCGAGAAACAGATCGGCGAGGCGGTGCAGCTGCACCGGCCGATGACGCGCGAACAGGCACGCGCGCGCGCGATCGAGTGCCTGACCATGGCCGGCTTCGCAGACGCCGAGGCGCGGCTCTCCGCCTATCCGCACCAGCTCTCGGGCGGGCAGCGCCAGCGCGTGATGATCGCGATGGCGCTCGCCAACGAGCCCGACCTGCTGATCGCGGACGAGCCGACCACCGCGCTCGACGTGACGATCCAGGCCCAAATCCTGTCCCTGCTGAAGGACCTGCAGGCGCGCTTCGGCATGGCGCTGCTGCTCATCACCCACGATCTCGGCATCGTCCGCAAGATGGCCGACCGCGTCTGCGTCATGAATCAGGGCGAGATCGTCGAGCACGCGCCGGCCGAGACACTGTTCCGCGCGCCGCAGCATCCCTACACCCAGAGGCTTCTGGCGGCCGAGCCCAAGGGGACGCCCGCCAGGCCGCCCGCCGATGCCCGGGAGGTGATCCGCGGCAGCGAGATCCGCGTCTGGTTTCCGATCAAGAAGGGCGTTCTGCGGCGGGTCGTCGATCACGTGAAGGCGGTGGACGGCATCGACCTCTCCGTCCGCGAGGGGCACACGATCGGCGTCGTCGGCGAAAGCGGATCGGGCAAGACGACGCTGGGGCTGGCGCTTCTGCGGCTGATCGCGTCGAAGGGATCTATCCGCTACGACGGACGGGAGCTCCAGGGCCTGCAGTTCGGCGCCATGAGGCCGCTCAGACGCGAGATGCAGATCGTCTTCCAGGACCCCTTCGGATCCTTGAGCCCGCGCATGTCGGTCGCCGCGATCGTCGAGGAGGGGCTGAAGGTCCACCGGCTGGGCGGCACGGCCGAGGAGCGGGAGAAGCTGATCATCGACGCGCTGAAGGAGGTCGGCCTCGATCCCGAAAGCCGGCACCGCTATCCGCACGAATTCTCGGGCGGCCAGCGCCAGCGGATCGCGATCGCCCGGGCCATGGTGCTGAAACCGCGGTTCGTCGTTCTGGACGAACCGACATCGGCGCTCGACATGTCCGTCCAGGCCCAGATCGTCGACCTGCTGCGCGACCTGCAGGAGCGGCACCGGCTGGCCTACATGTTCATCAGCCACGACCTGAAGGTGGTCCGGGCGCTGTCTGACGAGGTCATCGTGATGCGCAACGGCCGGGTCGTCGAACAGGGCCCGGCCCGGCAGATCTTCGAGGATCCGAAGGAGGACTATACGAAGGCGCTGCTGAAGGCGGCCTTCGACCTGGAGGCGGTCGACGGCAGCGTGGTCGCCACCTGACCGGCTCCGGTCCCGTCTTGCCCGGAGCCGCGAGGTATGATCTTGTGCCGCCTCATGACCACGCTTCTCTTTGCCTCTGCAACCGACGACGCAGCCGATTGGGCGGCCCCTCTGAAGGAAGGGATGCCCGGGCTGGATTTCCGTGTCTGGCCCGACATCGGCGATCCCGCCGACATCGACTATGCCCTGGTCTGGAAGCCGGAGCCGGGCCTGCTGGCAAGCCTGCCCCGACTGAAGGCGATCTTCTCGCTGGGCGCCGGCGTTGACGCGCTTCTGGCCGATCCGACCCTGCCGGACGACGTGCCCCTGGTCCGCATGGTCGACCGGGGGCTCACCGAGGGCATGACCGAATGGGTCTGCACTCATGTCCTGGCATGGCATCGGCAGACCGCCGCCTATCGCGAACAGCAGGCGGCAAGGCTGTGGCGGCCGCTGCCGGAGAAGCTGGCTCGGGAACGGCGGATCGGCATTCTGGGATTGGGCGAGCTGGGTCGCGACGCCGCCCGGATGCTGGCGGCGCTGCGCTTCGACGTCGCCGGCTGGAGCCGCACGCCCAAGGAGATCCCGGGCGTGCTCTGCCTTCACGGGCCGGAGGGGCTGGACGCCCTTCTCGCCCGGAGCGAGCTTCTGGTCTGCCTCCTGCCGCTGACGCCCGCGACCGAAGGAATCTTGAACGCCGAGCTGTTCGCGAAGCT